>CAYWBA010000500.1:0-855 GCA_964455955.1 uncultured Planctomycetota bacterium
GACCTACTCTCGCGAAAGCTCTCGGGCGTAAATCCATCAGGCATCGTCTTGAGCAAGGGTTTTTGAAAGAACTCCATCCCCGTGTTGTGAAAGCCTACGATGGTGAGCGGATTGTCAAGAGTTGCGCCAAGGAACTGACATTTGTCAAGCCTGCCCGCCAATTGGAAATCCTGGACGAGATGAATAAAAACGGCGATTTCAGCGCCGCGTACGCCCGGACCCAGATACTGAAAACGCCCTCAAGTTTGTGCAGAAAGAGAAAGAAGAAAAACCCCTGGACACAAAGCTCCCGCAAGAAACGGGAATTAGTGAAGAAACTTGAAGAGGCTGAGAACCGCTATGATTTCTATTCCGGCCTGTACAGGCAATACGTGTCAGATTTGCTGAAGATGTGCATTTATGTTCGCAAACTTGTCACTAATGAAAAAATTCGCGCTTACCTTCAGGAACATAACGCGGAAATGCTGCAGTCTTTCGAGGCCATTCTTTTCGAGACAGAAGGGAAAAAAGTGGGATAGGATTGGATGGCTTCGCAATCCACCACCTGCGCAACGGAACTCTATATATTGAGCAAATCGCTACTACCGCCATATTCTCGCATCCCAATCCGTCACATCAGACTTCCGTGGGGTAAGTAAACACCAAGGGGAATGTTAGCCCAGCCTGACAGTGTATGGCAGTCATTGTCCCAGTCAGGGCAAAGGATATTTGAGAATATTTGTCCCCATCCATCCCCTAAAAAGGCCCTTTGCTGTTTAGAGGAGGAGTTTTTTTCATGGAGTCCCTTCAGGCAGGCATATTATGTTCCAGGCGCAAAAAAGATTTCAGTCAAGGGGGGACACTTCGCGCCGGCTT
>CAYWBA010000500.1:865-2230 GCA_964455955.1 uncultured Planctomycetota bacterium
CATTCAAAAATTCCTGGAAATGACTGGATTTTACGGCGCACGTGAGAACCCATGTGTGGAATGTGAAGCGGGGCGAATTATGACTGATATTAGCAAGGTATCCAACGGAAAGGAGGAGGTATGAATGTTGCAGAAGTAATGGTTACACTGGCAGACATGACTGTCAGCGAATTGCGCCAGCAATATGCTGAGGTTTTCGGCGAAGCAACGAATTCTCATCATAAAGGCTTTCTGCTCAAGCGCATTGTTTGGCGAATGCAGGTCCAGGTGGAAGGCGGCCTGTCTGAGCGCGCTTGTACGCAGGCAGAAGAACTGGCGGACGAAGCGGGTCTGAGATTGTCTCCACCGAAACGGAGGAGCGTGTCTGTCAACGGACAGCCACGGCGCAATGACCCGCGACTGCCCATGCCCGGCGTGGTTCTGACCCGGAAGTACAAGAACTGTGAGATATGTGTGACTATACTTGAACACGGCTTTGAATATGAAGGGAAAGTATACCGGTCGCTCAGCGCCGTGGCAAGGACAGTTACCGGCTCACACTGGAACGGTTACGACTTCTTCAATCTTCGCCACAAAAAAGGAAATGGAAATGGCAAGTAAAATTAAAGAAAATAGCGTCGCGACCCTCCGTTGCGCTATCTACACACGCAAGTCTACGGAAGAGGGGCTTGACCAAGATTTCAACTCGCTCGATGCGCAGCGCGAGAGTGGAGAAGCATACATCGCGAGTCAGCAGCACGAAGGCTGGACTTGCTCGGAGGAGCATTACGACGACGGCGGCTTCACCGGTGCTAACATGGAACGCCCTGCCCTGAAACGACTTCTTGCGGATGTCAAAGATGGACTGATTGACTGCATCATGGTCTACAAAGTTGACCGGCTGAGCAGGTCGCTGCTCGACTTCACTAAAATAATGGAGACTCTGGACAAACATAACGTCTCATTCGTCTCAGTCACTCAGCATTTCAACACCACCTCCTCGATGGGGCACCTGACGCTCAACATCCTGCTCTCCTTCGCGCAGTTTGAGCGGGAAATCATCTCTGAACGTACCCGGGACAAGATAGCGGCGGCACGCAGGAAAGGAAAATGGACCGGTGGGTATCCTATTCTGGGATACGACCGTGCGTCTGAAGGTGGTCGCCTGATTGTCAATAAAGAAGAAGCCAAAAAGGTGCAGACAATATTCGAGATATATGCCCGGCACCAGGCGCTTTTGCCGGCGCTCCAAGATGTCAAGCAGCAAGGCTGGCTCAATAAGGCCTGGATAACGCGAAAAGGCCGACCTTATGGCGGTAACCCGTTCAACAGGAGTACTCTCCACGGCCTCCTGACAAATAAGCTGTATATCGGAAAAGTTACTTT
>CAYWBA010000501.1:0-2226 GCA_964455955.1 uncultured Planctomycetota bacterium
GATGTTGTGACCTCCCCGAGAATGTGCACATACCAACTCATTTCCGTACCTTCCTTTCTGTAAAAGAAAGGGGCTGTGCTTCCTTCTTCGAGAGCACAACCCTATTTGAAACCTGACATCCTGCCTTGATGCACCTAAGGGCCAGCTATAGCGAAGCGAGAGCGGAGCGGAGCTGGACCGGTGGTGCAGAAACAGACTAACACGAGAATTGCTCTTCGGTGGCGACGAATCATCGCCTCATGGCTTGCATTGCAAACCGGTCCAGGATGTTCAGGCCATTGTTATTAGCTTACAACCTCCCGCTTGTGTACAGCAGACACACGAATTTCTCGCTCAGGCGCCTCAGCGAGTATCCGCCTGAATAGCCGCCCTTCCGCAATACGGTAGGCAGCAGCATGGAAGCCACCATCTGTCGAGCACAGCCACAATTCTCCTTCTGTCTCCTCAGGAAATGCGTTGAGGATATTGACTATGCTCCTGTAAAGATGACTCCTGAGATTGCGGTAGAATCCGCCGAACTGGACCCGCAGTCTGTTGAACTCATCCTCAATATAAATTCCCCCTTCTGTCTCTGGCTCCATCCAGTCCTGGAATTCCTCCTCGACGATTGCCCTGGCCTCAGGTGACGTTACAATCTCGCCATCAACATAGTCGTACCAGCTCATTCTTATGACCTCCTCGTATAAACAAGTCCTGTGAAACGTGGCTCGATAACATCTTTGTCCTTTTGCCTGAGCCGAAAAACAGTTACCGGCACTTGCGCCTACCAGCCTTGCCTCTGGATTCTCTGCCGCTTCTTTTCCTCATCTGCAGCTTGTTCCATCTCCTTGATCAGAACCATCGCTGCCTGGGCAATTACATCCCCCGACGCGGCCTTGACCTCTACCTGCCTCGCCACCTCTACAAGGCGCTCCTTGTCCTTCTCACTCATGTCAACCCTCCTAAAACAAAAAAGCGCAGCCGAAGCTGCGCAATGACGAATCCTTAAACCCGCTTCTCATACAACGAGTTTTCTTATTTCTCGCACCTCCTTCAAGAATTGTTTGCCTCTTCTCCTATTCACACCAAAAACATATGCAGCCTTGCCTGCTGCGACAGCAATTGTCTCAGGAGAAATGGAATCTCCCTGCTGTGCTCCAAGCCTGAGTTGATGCAGCTCTGCCCTCAGGTTCCTCCAGTACCTGTGCTTGACATTGGGCCTCTTGTTGACAACCAACCCCAGGACAGTCTGCCTATTTGACTTCCTGAGCACCTTAGTCTTTGTGTGGTTCAGCATAAACCCCTCTGCATACACAATGCGGTCAATTGCAGGAATCATGTGATTGAGCTTTCGAAGGTTGGAGCTGAAAATGAGATTGTCTGCATACCTGGTATAGTAAATCTTGAATGTAGGCTCCCAGCTCTTGCATAGCCCTGCAAGCCTGTAATCCAGCTGCTTTACCGTAAGGTTGGCGAGGAAAGGGCTAGAGGGAGCCCCCTGGGGCAGGTAGCCGTTTAGAGTGCAGGTTTCTGCAATTTCCTCTGCAATGTCTATTTCAATGCACTCCTTAATAAGAGCATGGAGAACCCTCTGCTTGCCAATCGAAGGAAAGAAATCCTTCAGGTCCAGTTCGAGCACAACGCTCTTCCTTGTGTGCAGCCTTGCTGCTGTTACTGTAGACCTTCCTCTTACAAAACCATGAGCATGTCTGCCTGCACCTATTCCTCTCGCACAAAGCCAGTGTAGGATTTGCCTTTGCTTTTTCTTGAGCTCAGGTTTCGGCTCCGCAATCTCTCTGATCTTGCCGTGTCTCTTGAGTTTATAGATTCTGTAGTTTGAAGCATCCATAATCACCTCCTTCCGTTGTTTAAGATGGCTTGACAATCAGTGTGCCATCCTTCTTGATCTTCACCAACGTTGCTCGCCGCCTCCACCATTTCGAGGTCTTGCACATATGCCATTGTTTTCCCGGTGTGTAGGTAACGTCGAAAGTTTCATCACACCAGCAGCACTTCACCTTGATCTGAGAACATTGGATAGTCAGAGAGCGTTGGCGCTGTATAAAAAGTGTTGCATCTGGTTTCTGCTTGCGCATGCCTTCTCCTTTCAGCTTAAGAAACTTGCAATAAGTGCGTCTGACCAACGCAGACTGCACTCTACGTAGAAACAGCGATTCCAGCTTACCGCCATGGAATCGGTGGAATTCCTTGGTAAGGGTGATTCCTATTCAAGGATTGAGGAAATGC
>CAYWBA010000502.1:0-2214 GCA_964455955.1 uncultured Planctomycetota bacterium
TTGACCAGCGCATGAATTTTGTGCCAAAGATCGTTGACCTGTATGCTGCTTCCCTCGTAACCCGGAAGCGCATCGGGATAAAGTAATCGGCTGTGGCGAGAAAGAATATCCCGGCCGAAACTGAGACAAGTAGCACATCGTGGTAAAGATACGCCCCCAGCGTCAGGATACCTGCAATAATCGTCACCGCGACCAAAGGCTTGAGTAACCCGTCCTTTGCGGCCAGGCTCACCGTCCAGTAGAGCAGCGTTTCGCGTTCGCCCTTATCGGCTGTGCCATCCCTACCAACATATCCACTATCCGTGGGTGCTGAGGATGTGTTTACTGTGTTATCTAACTTTGCCATCAGCAAAGTATACCTTTCTCTTTTCGTACTCCTGTTCGGCTATTTGCCTACACTTCGCGTATTCATAAAGGCTGCATACCCTGTAAAGCTTCCATCTCACAGACCAGTCGGGCGACATCTCGAGAAGCAGCATGAAGTCGTTAACCTCGTATTCTTCTTCGCCCTCCTTGGCACCTGGATTTGTCTGAAATCTTGCCCGCACAATCTCCGAAGTACGGCGTGTCTTTGTGCTGTTGAATCCCTCAGTGTCAGGGTACCAGTGGTGAGTGATGGATACTTCGACTTGCTTGCCCACCACCAGGTCGGCGAATCTCCCCTGGTGCTCGGTAAGTTTCTTGATATCGCTTTCGCTGAGGCCCGAGCTTCCCGCCGTAGGCAATCCCTCAGGGAACGCCCACTTCATGTAATCTTCTCTACTTTTCATCTTGGCCCATTTTGTTGGGAATGACCTGACCAGAAGCTCGGTTTTCTTTCTCATCTTGGCCTTAACTGAGCCCCGACGGTTCTTTTCAACCTGCAGTGAGTCGCGCAGTGCTTTCAGCCGTGCTTCGTAGAGGTCGCTGCCATCAAGTGCATCCGCTAATAGACCCTCGACCGCCTGGTTCAGGTCAAGGTCTGAAATTTTCCCTTTGAGCAGTTCCGCTTTGATCAATTCCACCCAGTACTTGCGTGTGGCTCCGTTGCTTATCAGCCCGGGAATCTTGTCCGCCACCGCCGACTTCAGCTCGACTGGCCTCGAGGCGAGCTCCGCGTACGTTTCCGCGAATTCCTCGGGGTTCGAGTCAGGCTTGCCGGCTGCTTCTTCGCATTTGCTTGCGAATTTCGCCCGGGCCTCTGCGTCCTGCAGCTTCTTGCGCGCCAGCTTGGCGAGTGCCTTTAGCCGCTCCGGCAGCAACCTGCTCCTGTCAAGCAGAGCCTCCTTTATCCTGTTCGCCAGTTTTTCAAGGTCCGGGGCCGGTTTCTTGGATTCTCCAATTGCCTTCAGCCTTTTCACCAGTGCCGTATAGTGCCCCTTCGGGCTTTGGTCCTGGCTGTCGTATATCGCTCTCTCAAACGCCTTTTCCACCTCGTCCGCCAGCGATGAAATTTCTACTTTCCCGACAATCGCCTGGAACACCTTCACAAGCTCCTGGCTCATTTCGGGGTTGAGGGCGAGCGTCTGCAATATCTCCGCCCGCGTTGCCGGTGCTGCAAGCGTGGCCAGCGCCAACTGCTTCGCCTCTTCTTTAGCTTTCTCAGGGTCCACTGTCTCGCGCAGTCTTTCGAGGCTTTTCTTGCGCTCATTTTCAATTGTGAGAATACGAAGGGGAAGCCACTGTGTGTCACCAGCGCGGCCTTCATGCTTGAGGAGAAGCATGTAGCAGGTCATATCCTTGCCATCGGCGTCATTGAAAGTGATAGCGGCAAGGCAGGTGGTTCTGTCAAGCACCTTCAACAGGCTCACCGACTTCAGTTCGGCCATGCCTCTGAAAGTGGTGTAAAGGTCTATCGTGTATTTCACTCTGTCCGCAAGATGCCGTTGGTCATAGTCCTGGTAAATCATCGAACAGTCGAGCTTGGTCATCTCGGCGAACTCTGCGGCCTTGTTGGCTTTCACAAGGTCGAAGGTCCTGCGTATAGTGTGGTGTATCTGGCTGCGATTGCTTATGTCAAGGACGGCATTCCATATAATTCCGACAAGCAGGCTGACAACCAGTATAAGCACAAACCACTTGAGATACCTGCTCTCCAAGTCAGCTCTCCCAATGTATGGATAGAGATTTGGGACGGATTCTAACAGCAGCTTTTTGAACTGTCAAGCTAAACTTCCTGAAGGTAACATTTGCAGTGGGAACGTTCTTGTAAGCCCCGGATTTTCTGTTGATGGA
>CAYWBA010000503.1:0-2209 GCA_964455955.1 uncultured Planctomycetota bacterium
TTGAACTCAATACTTCGAGAGGCAGACCAGTCTCTTTATCGTATTTCGTGTCAAACTTGAGTTTGAGCCCTTTGGAGAGCAAGTTCAGAAGTGTTTTTGTTAACTGAAGCTCATCTCTTGTTTCTTTGGTATCTTCGACTGAGAGCGCTTTTTCAAAAAGAGCAATTGCGTCTTCGTAACGTTTATTTTTGAATGCTTCTTGTGCATCTGCGAGATACTTCTCACGGTTGTCCTCTTGTGGTTGTGCTTCCACGATTAGTTTCTGCACTTCCTGCGTGTTCCAGGACTTCTGCGCTTCTTTGAAAGCGGTGAGCGCTTTGTTATGTTCTCCCTCATTAAGAAGTTTCTTGCCTTTTTTAATATTTTCATCATAGGCTGAAATCTTCTTCTCTAAGTCAATGGCTTCCTTCTTGGCCTTCCCTGTGTCATCATATTTTTCAGCATCTTTGAATGAAAGCAGCGCGTTGCGCAAGTCTTTATTCTGCAAGTAATGAATGGCATTCTCGTAGTGCTTATTGAACTTCTCTTCCGTTGCGGCAAAGATTTCTGTCTGTTTTTCTTCCGCCTCCCTACGCAGTTTAGCGAACTGCTCTGCGTGAGAGGTACTTGAGAACTTCCTCACGCCTTCCGCCGCCTTCTCGGCAGCCTGCTTGTAATCGCCTTTTTCGTAGAGGACCCCTACTTCTGTTAGAAGAATTTTCGCATCCTTCTCATCCGTGGGAAAAGGTTCTGGCTCAACGGATGGCGTGGGTTCAGGCTTTTCAGGTTCGGTGCTGGTAACTTTGGGCTCTTCCGTTCTCTCTGGAGTTGCGCCGGAACGCTGACTCACATAATAGGCTATTGCCACGGCAGCGCAGAGGAGAATTATTATTGCGGCAATGATGCGGCGGCGCTTTTTTTTCTTATGGGCATGTAGTGGGAGAGTCTCCTTCAGCACGCTTTTCTCCACCTCCGGCGTGGTGCTTTTCTCCACTCCGGGACCAACCATTGTGGTAGTAAGGGAGTTGTGGAATTCGGCGGCGGTGGCAGGGCGGTTCTCTGCGTCCTTTGAAAGTGCGGTTAAGATTGCGGCGTTCACCGAATCCGGGATTCCCGGAATTGGTGGCGGGTCTTTGAATCGTATCTGGGCGAGAATGTCGCCTTGGTAGAAAGGCGGGTGGCCGGAAAGGAGTTCGTATGCGACTGCGCCGAGGGAATAAACGTCGGAACGCACTGTGAGGTGCTCACCCATTATATGCTCAGGCGCCATGTAAGCAGGTGTGCCTGAAATCGTCTTTTGAGAGATCATACTCATGGATTCACGCATCTGGCGTGCTATGCCGAAGTCGGTTATCTTCACTTCGCCCTTTGAATTTACCATGATGTTGGCGGGTTTCAGGTCACGGTGCAGCATGCGCTTCGCATGCGCGTAATCAAGGCCTTCACAAATCGCCTTGATTATAGGGAGCGCTTCCTCCAGAGGCAGTCTTTCTTTTTCGCGCAGGAGGTCCAGCAGGTCGGGGCCATCCACGTACTCCATGACCAGGAATTTGAACTGTCCGGAAGTGTCGAGGTTGTGTAGGCGCATGATATTGGGGTGAGCCAGGGACATGGAGAGTTTCGCTTCTGAGTGGAGTTGTTCAAGTGCGCGCCGGTCATTGGCCATCTCAATGGGGAGGAGCTTGACGGCGACATCCATGTCAAGCTCGTCGTCGTGGGCAAGATAAACGACGCCCATGCCGCCGCGGCCGAGTTCTTTTATTACAGAATATCTGTCTGCGAGTCTCCTGCCTGCGGAGCCGGGCGTTCCGGTCAGCTTCAAATCGAGCGTATCATAAGGAGCGGTTGGCGGCGTTGGAAGCATACTGCCGCAGTGTTTACATTTTACGGCATCTGCGATTATTTCCTCGCGGCAATATGGGCATCTTTTGGTTTCTTCGGACATGACTGCCTCGCAAAAGAATGAACTCACCTTTGCCGGTGTAATTATACGTTATCAGAGACAGGCGTGCAAGCTATTTGGTTGATGCTGCGCGGGGTTGGGGGCATAATGGCGGCGGGGAATCTCCCCGGGTATGAAACCCGGGGCTTGGGGAGGGGAATCTCCCTGGGTATGAAACCCGGGACTTGGGGAGGAGAATCTCCCCGGGTGTGAAACCCGGGGCTTGGGGAGGGGAATCTCCCCGGGTGTGAAACCCGGGGCTTGAATTATGTGGTGTCTGATTACGTG
>CAYWBA010000504.1:0-2192 GCA_964455955.1 uncultured Planctomycetota bacterium
CCTCTCTCGCGTGGTTAGCTGCACGAACAAAGAGCGCATCGGTGCGAAGCTTGATTATAGTGGGTCCGCCCGGAGCAAAAAGCTCCGTGTTCGTCACCGCCACCCCGCCCGCCAGGTCCACGATAACAAACTCCGCCTGACGCTCTATTCGCCCCTTGACGCTTTCCATCCGCGTAAGCATCTTCTTGAGAAGAGGCGTGGTTGTGGTGAACGCTGAAAAAAGAACGCTGGGGTTTTTGACTTCGTAAACATCATCATCCAGAGGCACCGCCTCCGCCCCGCGTGCAAACCAGTCAAACACACCCAACCTCGGGTCGAAGTGCCTGTACTCCCAGTTGAATATCTTCTGCCGTATGGGCGAGCCGTGGGGAGCAATCGGCTCTGGCGGAGCTGCCCGCTTGTCAGTGGGTATCTGCGGCGGCTCCGGCGGATCATAAAACCTAAGGTCACCGCCAATTATAAGGAGCGCCAGTACAGCCGGCACGCCGAAGGCAAAAAAGATAATTACCTGCTTCATTCTTCATCCATGAACTTCTGCAGTATGTCTTTCCACTTCCCCTGCGCCTCAAGTATCATCTGCGCTATCTCGCGCACCGCGCCGCGCCCGCCGTTATTGCTCAGAACCAGGTCGCAGGCCGGCCGCACCTCCGCCGCCGCATCAGCCACGCACGCCGAAAGGCCGACAATCCTGAGCACCGGAATATCTATTATGTCATCGCCCACATAGCAGGTCTCTTCAGGTTCAATCCCGTGCTTGCGCAGTATCTCCATTAACGGCTTGAGCTTGTCCTGATGCCCCTGACAGACATCCTCCACGCCGAGATGCTCACACCGGCGTTTCACAACCTCGGACCGCCGCCCGCTTATCACCGCGACCCTCAGACCGCTCAGTACTATCGCGCGAATCCCGATGCCGTCCTTAATATCAAAACACCCGACCTCGCCGCCCGACTCGCTGAGCATTACCCGCCCGTCGGTAATTACTCCGTCCACATCCAGAACAAGCAGTTTGACCCTCTTTAGCTTCTCTTGCAGCCCGGCATTCTTGTTCACGTTCCTTCTCCTTCCTTAACGAAATTCTACCAGCGCCAGACCGCGTCCGCAAGCAAGAAACAAAGACCTCGTCAGCCTTCGAAAAAATTCGCACTTGCCTGAAACCTGTCCCCGCCCAGGCCTGTAGATAAGATTGGAGTTGGTAAGCGTGGTGAAATACAAATGGTATCCTGTTAGTCCTGGAAGCACCATGCTGGTAAGCGTGGTGAAAGAAAAAGGAGGTGTCTGATGAAGAAGGTGGCTCTTGTTTGCCTACTTGTTGTGGGCTGCTGCGTGGCTATGGGCGCGACACTCAAGGTCGCAAACCCGTTCCGCAACTGGGACCAGGCCGAAAAAATCGTCAAAGCTGTCGGCGCGTTCTATAAAGGATGCCAGAACGAAGAGGCATCCATCATAATAGCCGAACTCGCTATCATGGACCTGGCCAAAAAAACCAACAAGGATGCTATCCCCTACCTCGAGGAAGCGCTCGAGGAAGTCGAAGAGCATGACGGCCTGCGCAACTTCACCAGGTTCCTTATCGCAAACGCATACAAGGAAAAAGGCGATACTGACAAAGCGCTTAAAACACTTCTTTCAATAATTAGAGTCGAGGACGACAACGAGGAGGAAGACGATTAACCCGCAAACACCGGAAACAAGCCCCGCCGCCTGCCGGCGGGGCCGTTTACCCGCGTTGCCTGCAACGCGGTTCCCTTTTTGTCACTCCGCTTTCTATTTCTCAAGAGGAAGAGGTATCTCTATTGTCCTGAGTACCCTCTTGCCCCGCATAATCTTTGCTCCTTTGGGCAGGTTGAGCCCTTTAAGGATACCGCCGGGTATTTTTTGCTCTTTTGAAACAGTCACCCGTATAGCATTCTCCTGTCTCACCCCATCATAAATTTTCTCCGTATCGCTGTCCTTGTACGTAAACTCTGCCCCTTCCGCCTCCTTTTCCAGCTCCTTTACCTTCTCAATAACCTCATCTGGCAGAATCCCGGCAAGCTTATTAAACGGGACTCTCTCCGCCTGGCCACCGAACGGCTGTGACCCGGGTTCCCTCCGGCGGGATGAATATTTCTTGTTAAAGACTTCCTCGGCAATCTTTTTTATCTTCTCCTCATCCACCATGGATTCTTCAATATCTCTTAATACCCCAT
>CAYWBA010000505.1:0-2189 GCA_964455955.1 uncultured Planctomycetota bacterium
TCACTTGTAATTTCAGGCCCGGGCTGAGCTTTTTCACTTTGAGTTCTCCTTCAGTCAGTTCCAGAGCCGCACTGTGGCAGCGCGGCCTATATTTATACCTTCAGAGTGTTACTGCTTACCTCTTTTTTTCACCATGAGCTTGATGTTTTCGCGGCCTATCCCGGTTGTTCGAGCAACAAACTCGTTAATCTCATCTCTCTGTTGCAGGCTGAGATACTTGCCGGGTTTGAAGTACGGGTAAATCCTTACCTCGTTTTCCCTCACAAAGACGTCCGCATGGTCAACCGGCTCCAACCCTTCGACAAATGCCTGAATTCTGAGCTGCCGCTCGTGCACCTTCTGCAGCGCCTCAAGCTGCTGCCTGTTAAGCGCCCGCGTCTTCTGCTGGACCTGCGATGAGACACACCCTGCCAGCACCAAAGCAGCCAACAGGCAACAGGCAATAGGCAATAGCCGGAATCCGGTTCCTGTTGGCTCTTGGCTCATGGCTATTGGCTTCTTCATCCCTTTCAACGTACTCCTCTCATAAAGCGACCAAAAAGGGGCCCGCTGTATTTCCCCCTCCTCTACATCACTGCATTAATACTACTTATAGATGTAACACGTTAGCTTAAAGAAAGTAACGGCAAATTTCCACTTTTTTCACCAACGCGACCGCTCCACTGACATCCAACACCAAGAATCCCCGCGCGCCCTTGATTTCCACCACGCAAACTTGATATACTAATCCAGTAAATCATCAGAAGGAGAAATCACTTGGAAGAGACTACGGATGCGGCCTGACCCGTCTGCGCAGGTTAGTTTACACCGCGATATCCAGAAACAGATTCAACAGGATTTGCACTGCATTGTACAAATCCTGTTGCTCTATTTGGCACTTGCCTGCGAAGTGTCAATCATATACAATATTCTCCAGGACGTGTGGTTTGTTTCCGCGGAGTAGCTTGTGTCTGAAAACACAAAGAAATGCCCATTCTGCAATGAAGAAATCAATGCGGATGCCGCAAAGTGTAAGCACTGCGGAAGCACGCTCCAAACGCTGCCTGACTCCTCGCCTTTTGAACTGATTGACTTACCTCTTACGGACGACATTCCCGTCGCGACTGACATTGTGGTTGCAGGCAGATACAGGATTATAAAGGAACTCGGCCGCGGAGGTATGGGAGTCGTGTTTCTTGCGCGTGACGAAGAGCTTGAGGTTGAAGTTGCCGTTAAGTTCCTGCTGGTTGAGTTTGCAGACGACAAAAGCGCTCTTGATGCCTTGTGTGCCGAAGCAAGACTGGCTATGTCCTTGGCTCACCATAACATTGTGCGACTGCACACCCTCGAAATCTCCGGGCGGTCCAAGTTTCTGGTTATGGAGTACGTGGAAGGGCCTTCGCTTGCAGACCTTCTTAACCAAAAAGGTAAAATCCCCTTGGATGAGGCAATTGGATACGCGCACGATGCCTGCGCAGCCCTTGATTATGCCCATTCCCAAGGCATTATCCACCGAGACATAAAACCTGCCAACTTCCTCCTGAGCTCCAAAGGCATTCTGAAACTAACCGATTTTGGCGTCGCTCAGAAGGTACGCCGGGCCCTCAGCAAGATTACTCAAAAGGTGATTATGGGCACCCCCACTTACATGTCACCCGAGCAACTCATGGGCAAAAGGATTGATCACCGCAGCGACGTATACTCCCTGGGCGCACTGGTCTACGACCTTCTGGCAGGCCTTCCACCGTTTGTGTCCGACCACATCGAAACTGAGATAATGCTCAAACGTCCTAAGCCGATAGAAGGAATACCGAAACATGTAAATGACGTTGTCTTTAAGGCACTCAGGAAGAGCCCTTCCTACAGGTGGCAGTCTGCGATGGATTTCTACCAGGCGCTTGTTCACGGGATGCCGGAAGAGGAAGCTGTTACAGAACCGGCGCTTCAGTGGCCGGCACGAGAGATAGCGCCTGTTGCTGAGACAAAACGACTTTTCAGAATACTTGTGGTTGACGATGAAGAAGACATCCGGAGAACTGTGCAAACTATGCTCACCCAAAAGGGCTACGACGTCGACACGGTCCGATTCACCGGCCTGGATGCGCAGACCGGTCTTCCGCCGAAGCAGGATACGCATGGGCTGAGTTATTCAAGCGCGTTCGGCAGCGCGCACCCGGCGGTGTGCCATTTCGCGATGGTTGACGGATCGG
>CAYWBA010000506.1:0-2181 GCA_964455955.1 uncultured Planctomycetota bacterium
CCAAGTCTGGACTTCATAATGGAGCCTGTGTCGGCGCAGGTCCCGCTTGTCAGGGGCCGCGTAATGGACGCAATCCCTTCCAGCAGGAAGCTTGCGAAGCTCTCTCCTGCGGCCCGGCACATACTTGAGAAACAGGGCAAATACCTGCGCCCCGCGCTTGCCTTGCTCTCCTGTGGGCTCTGTGGCGAAGACCCTGAGGTGGCGGTTGACTACGCTGCGGTCATGGAGTTGCTTCATATCGGCTCACTGGTATTTGACGACTTGCTCGACGGGTCAGAGCTTCGCCGGGGCAAGGAAACAATCAACGCCCTCTGGGATGACCAGACCTCGCTTCTTACAGGCACGCACATGCTGCTCGAATCGGCTAACCGCATTGCTTTTGAGAGCGCGCTTGTAAGGGATGTGCTTGTGCGCACCGTGAACTCCCTGTTCCAGGGGGAGGTGCTGCAGTTTGCGTCCCGGGAGAACTTCGACCTCGACGAAAAGACGTACATGGAGATAATCACCGGAAAGTCAGCCATGCTTATGTCCGCGTGCTGCCGCATGGGCGCACTTGCGGCAGGCGATACCGGCCGCGAGGAACTTGTGGGCAGCTTCGGGCTGGAGCTGGGTATTGCATTCCAGATTCGTGACGATGTGCTTGATTTGGTTGCAGACCCAAAGAAGCTCGGTAAGAAGCTGTGGTCGGACCTTCGGGACGCCCGGATGACCCTGCCACTGATTCACTGTGTTAGAAATTCGACCCGGAGCGACCAGCGTTTCTTGAAAAGTCTCTTCGGGCTTAATAACGGCAAGAAGCTTGACCTAAAGAGAGCTGGGGAAATCGTGGAGAGCACGGGCTCGGTTTCCTTCAGCATGGAAAAGGCGCGGGCCTGGATGCAAAAAGCCATGTCACGGCTGGACGCCTTTGAGGATTCAGAATACAAGAAGGCACTAACAGCGCTTTGCCGCTTCGCGGTTGGGCGCGATTATTAGAATAAACGGGGGAAAGGTTTCCAGAACCATTGGGGAGGGTAGAGGAGTTATGAAGCAGCTTATCAACTTGCTTGGAGTGATATTCCTGATAGTGTCGCTCGTCGTTATCGTGGTGGCCGCGGTCATGTCATTCACAGGCAAGGCGCAGAGCGGACAACTGATTCTCCAGCTAATTATCGGTATCTGCTCGGCGGTCATCGGCGTTGCCCACATAGTTATCGCCGCAATCCTGTCCAAACGCGCTTGATTCAGGATGGGTTTACCTCTGCAAGCTCTTGGTGCGGACTGACTCCGCTGTCACCCTGCCGTGTCCGCGCACATGGTGCGGCCAATAGTGCTTGCCAACATTCCTAATCGCTTGCAGTATCCGGCGTTGTGGAGCAAGTATCATCGCCGGGCTGTCCCTGCCTGAGCTCCTTCAGGATTTTTCCCGCGCTCGCAAGGGTCACAAGGGCGGCGATCGCAAGAACCGCCCAGTAGGCGACAACATCTATTCCTGCCGCCTGCGACTCAGCCCACGCGGCAATGTCCTTGGCCGCCTGCACCGCCCAGCCTACGAACATTCCCAGATGCACGCGAACTAACATGTCCAAGCAAATGCCGCCGGCGACAAAGGCGAGAGCTATTGAAGCGGCGTTGAATGCAAGAATCGCCCGTCCCTTATCTGATGAAGACGCAAGCAGCCGCAACGAGCTGGCCAGCGTTATCAGGGTAATCGGTACGGCAAGAACCCAGTAGATTGCACCCAGCTTTGCGAGTGTGCCCAGAATTACCACCTCGGCAAGAAGAAGCGCGCTTGAAGCAGCTCCCACAACCGCAGCCTGCTTGGGAGTCGGGTAGAACAGAAACGCCTTCTTCTCACACCGGGGCCTTCCGTTTATCTCCAAAATCGGATGTGCGGGCATGTATACTGTTATGTGCGCGGATTGCCAGGTGAGCATAATCGCCGCAAGTAACCACGGCATGGGGCTGGTGAAAAGCGTTTCAGGCGAAATCGCCGCCCAGCCGCCTATCGGAAGCAGCGCTACTATCGGGGGAAGCGAGAGATAACCAACTGCATCGCGCATGACGAGTGAGTAAAATGCCGAAAGGAACTCGGCCATAAGAAGCACGACAAAAGCCGCCGTTCCGAACGCAGCAGCAGTTATTGCAAGCGAACCGGCTGCCATAAGCCCCGCGTACACGACAGCGAACCATGCAGGCATG
>CAYWBA010000507.1:0-374 GCA_964455955.1 uncultured Planctomycetota bacterium
GTCTTGATACTGCCGAAGGGCGTTCTCGGGATCTCCCGCCTCGATGGATTCTTGGATCTGTTGATAAGGAGGGGGTTGTTCTTGCCCCTCGCTTGTTTTGGGAGCAGCGGCGCATCCGGACAGATAGAAGAGCAGTATGAGGATGCCGGCGGCGCAGCTGATTTTCAGCGGCGATGGCGAGGTCTATAGCGCTGTCTTTATTTCTTTGCAGGTTGCCGGGGCCGCCACCGCAATTTGCACCGCGATAGGGCTGCCGCTGGGTTTCCTGCTGGCGGTCAAGCGGTTCAGGGGCAAACAGTTTATCATAACACTGCTTAACTCACTCCTCGCCCTGCCCACGGTGGTTGTGGGTCTTTTTGTCTATTCCTTCATCA
>CAYWBA010000507.1:384-2160 GCA_964455955.1 uncultured Planctomycetota bacterium
ATACAAAAAAAGCCATGATTATCGGCGAGGTCATCCTTGCCCTTCCCATTGTTATTGCACTGACCAACACGGCGGTTTCTTCACTGGATAAGTCAGTCAGAGAAACTGCACTGACCCTCGGTGGCGGCCGCCTGTGCGTGGCAGCGACCATGGTCTGGGAAGGCAGGTTCGCGGTCATGGCCGCAATAGCCGCGGCTTTTGGCAGGCTGGTCGGAGAAGTCGGCGTATCCATGATGCTTGGCGGAAATATCGCCGGCTACACGCGGAACATTACAACTGCTCTGGCCCTGGAAACTTCAAAAGGTGAATTCGCGTTCGCAATGGCGCTTGGTGTTATCCTTCTGACTTTGGCGCTTGGTGTTAACTTCCTGCTCAGGTACCTTCAGGGCAGGGGAGAGGCGTAGCCTGCTCTACTAACTCAAAGAGCAGGAGAACAGGCGAACAGGAGATCTGCTATCGCAGGGGAGAGGCGCAGTGATGCCTGATGCGGCGGTCAAAATATCTGACCTGAAAGTTCTCTACGGACAGGATACGGTGCTTGATGTTAAGCGGCTTGAGCTCGAAAGAGGCAAAATCCACGTCCTTGTCGGCCCGAACGGCTCCGGCAAGACGACTCTCCTGCGTGTTATTGGCGGACTGGAACGCCCCGCAAGCGGCAGGGTCGAAGTATTCGGCCAGGAAATCGTCAGCTTGCCGTACAGAGAGCGCCTGAAGCTCATAAGGAGAATGGCGTTTTGCTTCCAAAAACCTTACCTGTTCAATAAAACTGTCCGGCGTAACGTGGAGTACGGGCTTGCTGCGAGAGGGGCTAAGCGCTCCCAGGTGGCGGACAGCGTAACTGCCGTGATGGAACGTCTGAAAGTGGCGCAGCTTCAGCACCGCAATGCGCACACACTTTCAGCTGGCGAGTCCCGGCGGGTATCGCTTGCGAGGGCGATTGTCCTTGAGCCGGAGCTGATACTTCTTGACGAGCCTGTTGCAAACGTTGACCAGGCAAGCGTTCCCCTGGTGGAATCAGCCGTTACAGCGCTGCATTCGAAGGGCTCTACGGTGGTTGTCGCCACGCACGTTTTAGAGCAGGCTTACAGGTTCTCTGCAAACGTGGTGAGGCTTGAGCGCGGGCGCATAGCCCCGCCGGCGATTGAAAATCTTCTTGAAGGTGAGGTTGTCAGCCGTAACAGCTCCGCAGCCCTAACCCTTGCGGGTGGCCTGGAGATTCAGGTGGTGACTGAAAAACGGGGACCTGCCCGCGCTGCTGTAGACCCAAAGGCCGTGATTGTCTCCCAAAAACCCCTGGATTCAAGCGCGCGAAATTCTTTTTCCGGCCGGATTGTATCCCTGTCCGAGTCGGCGGGGCATGTCGTTCTTTCAATAGATATCGGAATTGAGCTTACAGCACTCATTACACCCGAGTCCTTCAAGAGGCTCGGTGTAACGTTAGGCAGCGAAGTATTTCTGACATTCAAGGCCACGGCGGTAGCTGTGTTTTAGTACAGGTAGCCAATGCATCACATGCGGCATGCTCTCACAGGCTAAAGCTAAAACTTGCGGCGGTGCCGGCGACGCGGGGCATGGATGGACCTTCCTGACGGGCGGCGGTGCTGGCTGGGTGAGACGCGCGCTGTCCTTCGCCTGGGTGACTCTGAGAGCGCCTTCAGTTTCTTGATTACTTCCTCCGGCGACTGATACCGGACGCGCGGGTCCTTGGCCAGGCATTTCAGTATGATTGCCTCAAGCCCGCGAGATATCCTCGGATTCTTTACACGCACCGGCGCA
>CAYWBA010000508.1:0-2157 GCA_964455955.1 uncultured Planctomycetota bacterium
CCCAAGGAGGATTGCCGATAACGACATCCGCGCAGGAACTGGAGAATTTTCCCAGGACTTCTTTGTGTAATGGCTCGATTTTTAATTCCGGGGCGAACGCATTCGCTGCAAGCAAGATGTCGAATTTCTCCTTTTCTCTGCTATCTGGGTCAGTTTCGTACTTAAGACAAGGCAGTTTTTTTCCTTCCTTTATCAAGGACAAAATATCACGCTGCTTAATGTAGTGTAGAAGTGCAAGATATAGACTGAATGCCGCCACTCTAACTGCTTCAGGATTTATATCAATGCCTGCTATCTGCTCACGCAGAATTTTCCAGAGCTGCTGGTCGCTGAGTCTTTCTCCATTTTGAGAAAGCATCCTGTGTCTAACAATTCGATGGAATGCCTGCACAAGGAATATGCCGGAGCCGCAGGCGGGGTCGAGAATACGCGGATTTTCCGCTAACCTGCTTGGAGTCAGAACCTGAGAGAGAACAAATTCCACAAGGGCGGGTGGCGTATAGTAAGTACCGTTGTTTTCTTTTTTATCGTTCTTGGTATTATAGAATTCCTCATAGATGCTGCTTATCAGCTCAATTGGAATAAATTCGAACTTATACGCGAAAAAGAAAAGGTTAGGGCGATCTGGATCCGGGTCACCTCGAAGAAATCTCTGAACATCCGAGAGATGCTTTGGTTCGACAGTTTCTTTTTCCTTTTTATCTATCGGGAACATATCTCCATTGAAATCCTTAGCAAGCTGCTCAAACAAAGCATAAGTGAATTCTTTATTGCCGAGGACTCGAAGATATAATCGCGAGGCAGTTACATTATCTAAGTGTGGTTTCGAGGGTTCTATATCCAAGATTTTTTGCCAACTTTTATTGCTTCCAGCTACCTCCCTGAAATAATCTGGTATTAGGACATTTTTATCCTCGAGATACCGGATGAAGATTGAGCGACCTATGACAGCATGAGCATATTCAGCATCAAGACCATTTTCGACTAATCTTCCGCGCACAAAGCGAAGGTCATCTATGAGCGCTTTGTCGGCACGAGCGTCTTGCTGCAACTTGAGTGTTTCGAACGCACAGCCAGTCTCAATCTGCTCGCGCCTGAAGTTCTGGAGTTTCTCACTAACCTCTGCAACTGTCTCTACTGTCGCGAGCTTGCGCTTCTGTAGCGACGCATCCCAGTCCGGCAGGTCCTTCGACGGACCACTCGTCAAATCATATACCGCAAGCTCACCGGGCGACGCGAGAAAGAGCAACACAGGTCGTGCCATATTCCAGATCTCTTTGAACCGCTTGCGCTGCTCATCAGGTTCGGAAGAAGAATGATGTGCGAAAACTATTACAGGGTTGTTCTTTACAAAGAAGACTTTTTCGGCGCCTACCTTCTTTGCCAGCGCTAACCACTCGCCCTTGTCAATCCAGTCTTCGGAAGCAACGGTAAGCGGAGAGTTGGTAGCAGGTAGGAGTTTTCCGTCAGAATATCCTAATTCCTTGTATGCTGCTTCAAGCAGCTTTTGACCGGCAGTGGACTCCGGTGGCATTCACGCACTCCGCTAGCATCGGCCGCTCTTGCGGGACTCCTCACCTCAACTGCATTTTGCATATTCTTAAACATCTTGTCAAGCTTGTTAAATCTTTAATCTCCATTCATAACAGACTGACTTTGTTGATTGACGCACCGGCCTGTTGCGAGGCGAAAGCTGTATATTACATTAGAAAAGCCTTTTTTCTCTATGGTTGTATTTGCTGTTCTGTTTAGCGGATTTCTCCAGATTTTAGCTAACATTTCCGCCTCTCGTGCGTATATAAGTGTGGAAGATTTTTCACCGCGGAGACGCAGAGGACGCAGAGATAAGAGAAAATGATATTTGGTCTGGGAATAAAAAAGAGAACTCTTGGTCCGGAACAAAAAGAAAATTCTTGGTTTTCCAGACTCCGCGGTCTCTGCGCCTCTGCGGTGAGAGAGTCCCTTGTTGAAAGTTGTTTTTGAGGTGGTTTGTAAAGTGCTCGAATTCGCCCTAACTCATTGGCAAATAAGATGTTACACGTACCCACACTTCGCGGTTCGACGCAACCTGCTGTAATACCAAAGGGTTGCGCCATTCCCAGAGCCACGCTGAACCACGCAAATGTAACCCGACCCCCCGCGAAATCTGTAAACAGG
>CAYWBA010000509.1:0-2146 GCA_964455955.1 uncultured Planctomycetota bacterium
AATATGAGCCAGAACTGACCACCTTGAAGTGAGTTTGGGATAAACTACGTTTAACTAACGCCGGTGTGGAAGCTCTCCAAGGGTTCCACAACAATCGACGAGGTGCGAATGCAGAAAAAAGCCACGTTAACCGCGTAATCGCTGAATGTGACCAGGTAGTAGCTGAGTGTAATAAAGAAATTGAACTTCAGATAAATTTCCTGAAGACCTTCTATGATGCAACAGACTTCTGCGATCAAGCATTTGAGGATATTTTAAAGGGCGACCTCAATGGCGCTATTGCGGACTGTAATCATGCCATTGAAATCAACCCGAACAACGCAGATGCTTACCGTAATCGTGGTCTGGCGCGTGTAATGAAGCACGACCTTAATCGGGCTATTGCCGACTTCAACAGAGCAGTTGAGATAAACCCGAAGGATGCCAGTGCATACTTTCAGCGCGGCTACACCCGCATGATGACTGGGGAACTTGACGGCGCTATTGCAGACTTTAGCAGTGTCATTGAAATAGATCCGAGCTATATCGAAGCTTACTACATGCGGGGAAGTGTCCAAGTCCAAAGGGATGACCTTGATAGCGCTATAGCTGACTATGACAAAGCCATTGAAATGGACCCGAATTTCAAAGATGCCTATATTAACCGTGGCGCTGCCCGCGAAAAGAAGGACGATCTTAACGGCTCAATCTCAGACTACGGTATGGCAATACAGATGAACCCGAGGGACGCCAGGGCCTACTTCAACCGCGGTGCGGCCCGTGGACAGAAGGGCGACCTTGACGGTGCAATCTTAGACTCTAGCAAGGCCATTGATATCGACCCGGGGAATGCCAAAGCGTATTTCAACCGCGGTTATGCTCAAGCAAAGAAAGGCGACCTTGACGGTGCTATTGCAGACTTCACCAAAACGATTGAAATTGACCCGAATGATGGCAAAGCGTACCTACATCGTGGTGTTGCCCGCGATGATAAAGGCGATTTGAAGGGTGCGATAAAGGACTTTGAGGAATTCCTGATATTAGCGCCAAATCATCCGGCGGCGCCCGAAGTGAAAAAACATCTCGCAGACATGAAGTTGGACAAATAACAGCAGAGGGATGAATGGTTCTTGAGTGAAATGATTAACAAAATTGAGAGGAGGTTGAAACGCTGCCGAATGAACCGGAATATACAAACCCACAAGCGACCTCGCTGGCAACAGTGCGCTTCCGTCGAGGTCCTATCACATTGGCAACGAAACGCGGAGATTTGCAGACAGTTGCACTCGCGTACAGGTCCGCAGTTAGGATGTGAGTAATGTGCACAGCGAAAGATATGGAGTTTACAGGAACAGTTTTTTTTCGAAGCAGTAAAGAACAAGGTGGCGTACCTGGTGAAGCTCCTGGTGAAGCTGAAATCCAGAGAAAGAACCCTCAGCGAAAGAAAATGATCCTGAACGCGACGGGATGGGATGATCTTTTCCCCGGGTCGCTCAATATCCGTGTAGACAGGCAGGTAGTCCATCGCCTGCTCCTCTGCGAACCTCTGATAAGGGAACCAGGCGAAACAATTACTTATCCCGAGGGATATAAACATATTCCGAAGATGCGCGTTGGATATTTGTACTACAAGGCAGTCTTGACGCGCAAGGGAAACAACGAGGAGGTCCTTGTCAGGCGGGCATGCAACACGAAGTACCTTGAAGATATAATCGAGGTATTCGCTCCGAAGAACCTAAAAGATGCAATGAGCCTCAACGATGGGGACCAGATTACCTGCCGTATAGTCAGTCTGCGAAATCATTAGAGGGAGTGAGCATGATATGAGCGACAAATCTGACAGGATGACGCGGCTGCCGGGAGCATCAAATTTAATGTATTTTTCCCGGATTTCTGCTAACATTTCGGCTTCTCGTGCGTATAATAGTGTGGCCTTGATGAGAGGCAATAGCCAACAGGCAACAGGCAATAGCCGGACTCCGGCTCCGACTGTTGGCTACTGGCTATTGGCTGCTGGCTATTGGCTGCTGGCTACTAACTGTTTTGAGGTGGTTTGTAAAGTGGTGAAATTTGTCCTAACTCGGTGCCAAACAATATGTTACACTCACCCACATTCTCTATCTCGACGCAACCTGCTTACGTAGCAAGAGGTTGTGTCCATCCCCAA
>CAYWBA010000510.1:0-2130 GCA_964455955.1 uncultured Planctomycetota bacterium
CCCGGGCTTCAGCCCGGGGGTGTTTGGAACGCAGGCCGCGGGCAGGTTTCACCGCAGAGAACGCAAAGAAGTTGAAGGTTTAAGGTTGAAGGTTAAAGGTTGAACGCTACCGGCCAATAGCCAGTAGCCAAGAGCCAAGAGTCGGAGCCGGATTCCGGCTATTGCCTTCTTCGCGGTGAGATTTGAGCGCAGAGGAGGCGGAGAACGCAGGGTGAATATTGTCGTCCGGAGGAACTGATATGGCGCTGGGGAAAAAGATAGCCTACATTGACCTGGCCAGCAGGACGGTTGAGACCTCGGATATACCGGTCGAGATGCGCAAGCAGTTTCTCGGCGGCCGGGGGCTTGACATTTACCTGCTTTACAACCACCTGCCCAAGGGCGCTGACCCGCTGGGGCCGGAGAACGTGCTCTTGGTGAGCGCGGGTCTTCTGGTCGGGACACCCGCTTCCGCCTCGGCCCGCACGCATATCATGGCCAAGAGCCCCCTTACCGGCGCGGTCGGGAGCTCGAACATGGGCGGGTTTTTCGCGCCCGAGATGCGCTGGGCGGGGTTCGACCACCTTGTAATAAAGGGGAAGGCGGAGGAGCCTACCTATCTTTTCATTAACGATGGCGAGATAGAGTTCCGTGACGCCTCGGAGTTGTGGGGGCACAGCCCGGCCGAGGTCGAGCATCTTATACGCGAGGAGCTGGGTGATGAGGAAGTCAAGACGCTTTCAATCGGCATCGCCGGGGAGAACCTGGTGCGGTTCGCCATTGTCGAGACAGGTCTCAAGAACGCGGGCGGCCGGACGGGCATGGGCGCGGTCATGGGCGCCAAGAACCTCAAGGCGATAGCTGTCCGCGGCACGCAGGACATAGAAATCAAGCACCCCCAGGAGCTGCTGGCCTACGACCTGGACATGGTTAACAAGATTACCTCGACCAAGTTCGGCCGCATAATGCAGAAGTGGGGCACGATGTTTATCTACGGTGTCACGAACTCGACCGGGCTTGTGAGGGTGCGCAACTTCCAGACGAACCAGTTTCCCGAATCCGAAGATATAGAATGCGAGCGTATCGAGGACTATTCCTTCGGCACGGAAGGCTGCTTCGGCTGCGCCCTGCACTGCCGGCACAAGTACATTATCAAGGAAGGCCCCTATGCGGGCACGTACGCGCAGGGGCCGGAGTACACTTCCCAGGGGGCGTTCGGGGCCGAGGTCGGCTGCCGCAGCATGAACACGGTCCTGACCGGGAACCACCTTGTAAACTACCTCGGCCTTGACACGCTTGAGACAGGGTCGCTTATGGCCTGGGCTTTCGAGCTCTACGAAAAGGGGATTATCACGGACAAAGACACGGGCGGCCTCAAGCTCGAGTGGGGCAACGACGAGGCGGTGCTCAAGCTGATAGAGAAAATCGCGAAGCGCGAGGACATAGGCGACATCCTTGCCGAAGGCCCGCTTCGTGCCGCGAAGAAAATCGGCAAGAAATCGGAGAAGTATCTGATTCACGTCAAGGGTATGTCCAACCTTCACTCGGACGAGCGGCCCACCCCTTCCCTTGCGCTCGGCATAGCGACCTCAACCCGCGGGAGCGACCACCTCAGGAGCCGGCCCGCCATTGACCTTTACCACCTGCCCGAGCCTTTCCTTCGCAAAATATACTCCTACCCGGTCGCCTACGATGGGCCGCTCACAAGCGACTACCGGGATTATGAAGGCAAGCCGTGGCAGGTCTTCTGGCAGGAGATGTGCTACATGGCGGTGGATTGCCTGGGGATTTGCAAGTTATTACAGACCTCGACATTTCGCCGCAGGAGATATGGACGATTGCGGAGCGCTGCTACAACATCGAGAGGATGTTCAACATCCGCGAGGGCTTCTCACGCAAGGATGACGCGCTGGTGGACCGATACTTCGACGAGCCCACACCGGCGGGGCTTGAACTCGTGAGAGGGAAGAGCATTGACCGTGAGAAGTTCGAGAAGATGCTTGACAAGTATTACGAGCACCACGGCTGGGACAAGGAAGGCAACCCGGCCGGAGAGACTCTGGAAAGACTCGGCCTTGCACATGAGCCAACGCAAAAGCTCTAATACGGAGAGACGGCAATGGAGAAAATGATTATTGTAAACAGCGAGAA
>CAYWBA010000511.1:0-402 GCA_964455955.1 uncultured Planctomycetota bacterium
TTACCACAATAATAAACCTTCTGCAAGCGTGAATTTCCCTTACAGAATCCCTTTCCCCATCGTTTCACCGTCTCGCAGCCCCTTCTTCCAAAATATTTCCGTGTTGTAACCAGCGCGGGTAAATCCTATACTAAGATTTTGTGGAACTTTCCCGAGGCTGGGAAGTCTAAGCATAGTGAACATGGCTACTGGCGTTTTCTTGAAAGGAGGGAACGGATGAAGCGAAGTGCATGGATGCTGGTTGCGGCCTGCGTGGGGCTGTCGGTTGTGTTTGGCACAAGCGACACCTTCGGGCGCATCAAGCTGGTTACGCTGCCGAAGCGTGACAGCATTGATGTGAGGCTTGAGAAGGACAACTTCACGCTGTGCGAGGAGGAGCGGACCCTGAACCTGCAGGCGGGC
>CAYWBA010000511.1:412-2128 GCA_964455955.1 uncultured Planctomycetota bacterium
CTTTTCATGGGCCAACACGTACATCGACAAGGGCTCGATACAGTTCCGGGTAATAAGCGCGCCTGGCAAGGTGAACGTGCTGAGCGTTTCTTACCCGCCGGGCGAGAACGCGCTTGTCTGGAACGTGTCGAGCGAGAATGCGGGCCCTGCGAAGATACGCATAAGTTATCTGATGGCGAATTTCAACCGCCACTACGCCTACCGGGCGGTAGCGGACCGGGGCGAGAAGACTCTTGTCCTGCGCTGCTATCTCAAGATGACGAACAACACCGGCGAGCGGTTTACCAATGCGGATATTTATCCGAAGGTTGGCGAGAAGTACAAGCGTTCGATCGAGAATGGGGAGGCGAAGCTTGTTCTTGCGAGGAAGATAGTCGGCGTTCCTTTCGACAAGATTTACGAGTTTGATGCGAGCCGCAGGAAAGAGACGGAGATGCGCTACGTTCTCAAGAACGACGTGGCGCACAAGCTCGGGCTTTTCACCATGCCGCCGGGCAAGGTGAGGATATACCAGGATGACGGGCACGGCGGAGTTGCGTTTCTCGGTGAGGACTGGGGCGCGACCACGCCGACCGGCGAGGAGATGAAGCTGTTTCTGGGGCTGGCCAAGGATGTCGTAATCAAGAAAGCGCTAATGGACACGACAAGCATAAACAGGCGCGGCCCTGTGCGCGATGTCAAGCAGGTCTTCCGGCTGAGCCTCGAGAACTTCAAGAAGAAGGAAGTCCTTGTGCGGATAATGGAGCATCCCGGCGGCGAGTGGGAGATTGGGGAGAAGATGCTCAAGGTGCAGATTGGCGAAGATACTGACCCCAACAAGAAGGAAGAGGATATCAACTTCGCCGATTACGTGACAATGGAGAAAAAGGACGTAAGCAACGTCATATTCCATGTGAAGCTTCCGCCGACGACCAAGGAAAGAAAGTACATTCTTTACTACACGCTTTACTCACGGAATATCTGGTAAGGGGGGCGCACGATGAAATGGGTTAGAAGAACGCTTGAGCTTGCACTCGTCGTCTGCGCCTTTTTCGCACTGGGCGAATACGTCCAGCTTCAGGAGCAGGCACATGCGGCGGTGGACCTGGTAACGGTTCCTGCGCGGGATACTGTGCAGCTCACAATATACAACAGCGAGGATATAACTCTTGTTAAGGACCGCCGGAACCTCACGTTCAAGAAGGGCGACAACCAGATACAGTTTTCGTGGGCGAACACGCTGATTGACCCTACGAGTGTGGAGTTCCGCGCGCTCAAGAAGGCGAATTTGCTTGAGGTAATGGATGTAAGTTACCCTGCGGGCCGGCCGGAGACGCTGATATGGAATATAAAGAGCAGCTTCGAGGGCGCGGTGCCTGTTGAGATAACTTACTTCACCTCCGGCATAAGCTGGGCTGCGGATTACGTTGCAATTGCCGACGAGAACGAGGCGAAGATTGACCTGTCCGGGCTTGTCAAGGTTATGAACAATTCGGGTGAGGACTACGAGAAGGCGCAGACCCGGCTTGTGGTCGGGACAATTCACCTTGTGGAGAAGATTGCAGACCTCGCCCGCCCCCACTGGCGGAGGATGCCAAAGCCCGCCAGAGACGGGGTCAAGCGCAAGTTCAGGAGAGCTGTTAGGAAGTCGGCTGAGCTGGCGGAGGGTATGGATGCGGAGGTTGAGGAAGCCAAGAAGATTGTGAAGGAGGGGCTTTCCGAGTATTTTCTCTACAG
>CAYWBA010000512.1:0-2119 GCA_964455955.1 uncultured Planctomycetota bacterium
CTTGGGGATGTGAACGGCAAGAAAGTTGTTTTTGCAAACACCGCTCCCGGTCCAATTATGGAAACACTCCTGCGGCACCTTCAAGATTGTTACAAGTGCTCGGTTGTCGGCACGACAAACACGCTTTCTGACAGAGGCCGGCTCTATAAAGAACTGAATGCACTCCTGGCCAGCTCCCAAAAACCGGATGTCCTGCTTACAGAGCTTAAAGCTGCCAGCGTGCAGGTGGCCTTGCCCCTCGCCAGGGCTGCAGGTGTCGAGGTGGTATTTTGCTCCAACGTCCCCGTTGAGGTAGCACCCGAGAGTGGCTCCTTGAGCGAGGCAGTCACTTCGCTGGCGAGGCGCGCAACCGAAATGTACGCTCTTACACACCCGGAGAGAAACGGAAGGTAGCTGTGTCAAAGAAAGCGATAGTCATAATACAGGACGGCATCGGTGACAGGCCTATAGGAAGCCTCGGGCAAAAAACCCCGCTTGAAGCGGCTGATACGCCCAACTTCGACAAGCTCGCCCGGCAGGGCATTTGCGGGCTTATGGACCCCCTTTCACCCGGGATAAGGGTGGGTACAGACGTGGGCATCCTTGCGCTTTTAGGCTACAATCCCCTGCGAGTCTACAGCGGACGAGGACCGATAGAAGCGGCGGGAGTTGATATTGAACTGAAGGAAACTGATGTCGCATTTCGCGCCAACTTTGCGACCGTAACCGACGACGGAAAGATTGTCTCAAGGCGTGCAGCCCGCATTAGAGAAGGAACCAAAGAACTCGCAAAGGCGCTTGACGGTATGGCGCTCTCGGACGGCACCAGGGTGATTTTCAGGCCGGCCACCGAGCACCGCGCCGTGGTGGTGCTGCGCGGTGAGAGGCTCTCTCCCATGGTTACGCCGAGTGACCCGGGGCCTGACATGGCGGGCGATACAGTCCGCAAGATACAGCCCCGGCTTGCCCAATCCGCCGCCGCGCAGAAAACCGCGCACCTTGCAACCGAGTTCAGCGAGAGGGCGCACGAAATCCTCCAGGAGCACCCCCTCAACCAGGAAAGGGTTGCAAACGGGCTGCTTCCTGCAAACTATATCCTGCTGAGAGGCGCGGGAATACAACGGAGAATGCGGAGCCTGGCGGAGCGTTTCCGCGTACGGGCGGCATGCATCGCGGGCGAAAGCACAGTAAAAGGCATTGCCAAGATGACCGGGTTTACTGTAATCAGCGACCCGGCATTCACCGCCAACCTGGACACCGATGTAATGAAGAAGGCACAAGCGGCTGTTGAGGCGCTTGAAGAGTTTGACATGGCGATGGTTCATTACAAGGGCGCTGATATCGCAAGCCACGACAACAACCCTCTTAAAAAGAAGAAGTTCATAGAAGCCATGGACAGGGCCTGCGGCTACATGATAGAAAAGACATCTTCGGCGGGGGAGGTAGTCTTTGCGCTGACCGGGGACCATTCGACTCCGTGCGAGATAGGCGAGCACAGCGCCGACCCTGTCCCCGTGGTAATAAGCGGCAACGGGGTTCTGGTAGACTCGGTGGCTTCGTACGGCGAGCGCGCCTGCGCCTCCGGAGGGCTTTGCCGCATAAACGGCAACCAGTTTTTACTCTCTGTGCTTGACCTTCTCGACCTCACGTATCGCTACGGCTCTTGACCGGGTAGCAAGTAGATAGTAGAACAGTAGACCGCAGGCGGCGGGGAGGTGTTTGATGCTTACAGTCCGCGATGTTATGACCACTGATGTTCTGACAGTCACCGAAGGCACGACAATCAGGGACCTCGCCCGGTACCTGAGCGAGTTCAAGGTAAGCGGTGCGCCCGTGGTGTCTGAGGCAGGCGAGCTCACCGGCATAGTTTCTGAAAAGGACATAATCGCCCACCAGGTGGCAGGCCTGGAGTTAGACTTTGCTGACCGCGACATCTACGAGCTCATATCCTCGAAATACCTCAGCCATGACAGGCTCAACCCCGGGGAGGACAGGATATACGTGGAAGAGATAATGAACCGCAACGTCGTTACCGCCAGCCCGGATATGAGCATAGAAGAAGCTTCGCAGGTACTTCTTGAGAAGAAACTGCACAGGCTGCCTGTCGTTGAAGGGAAGCGCGTGGCAGGGATTGTCAGTT
>CAYWBA010000513.1:0-2119 GCA_964455955.1 uncultured Planctomycetota bacterium
GTCTTGCAACTTGTATTGCTGCTTGGTTTGCTGCCTGCGCTCTCCAGTGCTTCCATCCTTCGCCAGCCGCGCGATGACAATCCAACCGTAGCCGCGCAGGTCGCCGCATTCCCCCCAGCCGCGGTAGCTGGCAGGTTTGTGACAACCCTGGCCTGCTGGATTATAGTCTTGATTTCCATGTTGCCTTTCTCAATCATCCCTGTTGTTTCAGGCGGGGTAACCGCATCTGCGGTATCACTGAATTTCTACCTGATGCTGCTTGCCGGCGCCGCCGTCTCAGCAGCACTTACCCTTTTCTCCGCCATTTCCCCCACCAGAAAGCGCATGATAATCAGCTTCTACATTACTCTTTCGGTAACCATTCTGCTTGCCCTGCTTTTCTTGCGGATTCTTACAGCTTCTGCAAACAGCTTTATCATTGACCAGATAAGACCTGCGTTCTCAGTCCAGGAAGCGCCTCGGTATATCGCAGAACACGGGTTCTTTCTAACAATTGGCGCCTTATTGCCACTTGCCGCCGTTTTCATTAGCGGATTTTGCCTCATAGGCGCAACAATGACACTCAAACCAGATGGAAAACTTGCCAGCCCTGCTGTCAAGCTGTTCTGGCTCTTCACGGTAGCTATCGCCACAATCACCTGCATAGTTTGGGCGACGGTGTACATATGGCCCCACCTTGCAGTCGCCGTGTATCTTGTATTGTCAGCAGGTGCAATTCTCCTGACCAGCGATTCGTCAAGGACACCTTCAAGGGAAAGAATACAACTGAGTCTCCTGTTCAAGTCATTCCCGAAGCGGTTGCTTAAAACCCTGTTGGAGCGAACTGACCTGCTCGTGCTGATAGTATCCGCGGTAGTTTTGTCCTTGCTTATCTCGATGCCCGTGGTTCTTGGAAATATCATGCCATCCCACTGGCCAGGTGTCCTAATCAGCGTTTCCGGCTTGCTGTCGCTCTTCCTCGTTCTTGCGCTGCTTATGTATGCCGGTCTTCTGCTGTCGCTTACACGTCTTTCAAGAGGGACCCGTTTGCTAATACTCCTCTGCCTGTTTCTTCTGATAAATGCTTTGCCGTTGTTCAGCATCAGCTTAGGCCCGGAATCTCTCTTTCTGCCTCGCTGGCCAAGCCCTTTCATAGTTCTGCTGCGCTTCGCAGAAATGACGCAGTCCAGTATCCATACCTCATACCTTCTTACTCTTTTTGGGCTCACAGCCGTTATAGCTTTGTTTGCAGGAAAACGTATGAAAACTTTAACTAAAGGAGATAAGGCCAAATGAAGTATCGCAAAGAAGGAAGTCACTACATCGTAATTCTCGACAAAGGCGATGAGGTCGTTGAATCGCTGACCAGCTTTGTTGCGGAGCAGGGGATTGAAGGCGGCCTGATTCGCGGCATCGGCGGTGTCTCGAACGTGACTCTCGGCTTCTTCGACACTGCGAAGAAAGAGTACCTGCGCAAAGAGTTCAGCGGCTTCTACGAGCTTGCGAACCTCACTGGCGACATCTCGCTTGTTGAGGGCAAGCCGTTCTGCCACCTGCACGCGGTCATCTCCGACGCCGAAATGCGTCCGTTTGCAGGACACCTTTTCGCCGCCACAGTCTCCGCCACAGGCGAGATTATCATCACCCCGGGCGAAAGAGCCGAGAGGCGCTTCGACGAAGAAATCGGGCTTAACCTGATTGAACCGTAGTCTCATCTCGCCCTCTCCCGTAAAAGAGCCGCTGCGGACCTCAGGTAGTAAAGCAGTTCGGAAGCGCTCCGCACACTCCTCAACCTGCGCCAGATATTGCCTGGCGAGAAGTAGAACTTCCTGAGAATTCGCCGCTGCCTCTCGCGCAGCTCCTTCATGGTGAAATGGCGAGTCCGCCAAGAATCGCCCCCGCCATACATCAGAAACTCTTCCCAGCCGGGGTTCGGGTCTATCAATCCCTCCTTCTGCATCATGTCCCACAGAGGCGTGCCTGGATAAGGCACCACTGTCGCGACAAAGAGGGTTGTGGGCTTGACTTCCTTTATCAGGCGCTGCGTCGCCTGAAGGTCTTCCTCGGTCTCAGACGGGTGGACCCCGAGTATAAAGTCCGCCTCGATGTTTCGCACCCCCGCCTTGTGTGCTGCATGGAA
>CAYWBA010000514.1:0-2109 GCA_964455955.1 uncultured Planctomycetota bacterium
AGTGCCCCGAGTGCGGCTCGACAAACCTCCGCCAGGACGAAGATGTCCTCGATACCTGGTTCTCTTCCGCGCTGTGGCCGTTTTCCACCATGGGCTGGCCGCAGGAGTCCCCTCTTCTGGCGAAGTACTACCCTACAAACCTCCTCGTTACAGACAGGGGGATAATCTTCTTCTGGGTCGCCCGCATGGTGATGATGGGCCTGGAGTTTATGGACGAGGTTCCTTTCCACCATGTCTATATCCACGGCACAATCCTCGACGAGCTTGGCCGCAAGATGTCAAAAAGTATCGGGAACGGCATAGACCCGCTTATCATGATTAACGGTGGAGTGCAGGACTATCTCGGCGAAAAGTACACCTGTGACGGCTTCGGAGCGGATGCTGTGCGATTCTCCATTATCTCCATGAGCGCCGAGGGCCAGGACCTCAAGCTCTCACCCAGCCGTTTCGAGATGGGCCGCAACTTCTGCAACAAAATCTGGAACGCGGTCCGATTCGCCCTTATGAACCTCCAGGACTACTCGCCCGGCGACTGGCAAGATACCGACCTCGCGCTTGAAGACAAATGGATTCTCTCCCGCCTGAACTCGGTTATCGGCGACTACACCGGTGCGCTTGACAAGTACAACCTGCATGAGGCTGCACATGCAATTTATCACTTCACCTGGCACGACTTCTGCGACTGGTACCTTGAGCTGATAAAGCCCCGCATGGCCGCTGGTGGCAATGATAAAGTGACTGCCCAGCGCGTTCTTGCCGAAGTTTTGGAAGAGATACTGGCATTGCTGCATCCCATAATGCCCTTTATTACCGAGGAACTCTATTCCCACCTCAAGGAAGCCACCGGCACCGGCAGCGACCTGCTGATAGTCCACGAGTTCCCCGGGGCGCGCGAGAAGTTAACGGAAACGAAACAATGGACTCTTGAGAATATGTTCGCTGGGATACAGGACGTTGTTGCTAAAATACGCAATATTTTTGCAGAATTTGGGATTACCGACCCCAGGGACACGAAAATATTTCTTTCAACAGCAGATGGCTCTGTGCATAGATACTGTGAAGACAATGTAGCTTTTATTAAAAGATTAACACGGGTAGAAGAGGTCGCTGTAGAAACCGATTTGGGGAAACCAGCTCGTTCTGCTACCGCCATTGCGTACTTTGCTGCTACTCCGTCTACGCAGGTATCAGTGAATATTTATGTGCCGCTTGAAGGGTTTGAAGGTGTTTTGGATAAAGAGATGGCCAGGCTTGAGAAAGAAATTGAGAAGGTTAACAAGAGGCTTGCAGGGGTTGAGGCGAAGCTTTCCAACAAGCAGTTTTTGGAAAAGGCCCCGGCGGAAATTGTTGAGCAAGCCAGAGCGAAACGCGTTGAGTTAACTGAGAAAATCAATAAACTTGAAGAAAGCCTGCAAAGCTTGAAGTAGGTGTGTAATGGACTTGCATGTAAGCAATATTGCCAGAACTGTGACAGATTTGGAGCTGCGCACTTTCTTTGAACGCTCGGCTCTGGTCGAAGCGGTCACGATACTCTCTGAAGGCGAGGCCCTGGTCAGTTTCGCATCCAAAGAGGATGCGAAGAAGGCTCTTGAGGAATTTGACGGGCATTCACTGGCCGGCCGTGTACTCTCAGTCCGGTACGCCTTGCCGAGGAAAGAGCGGGAGGCTGATTTTGAGCCCGGACAGGACCGAGTTTGATGATGCCAAGTTCGGCGAGTGGGCGATTCAGAAAAGCATAATCACCCGCAAGCAGCTTGAAGAAGGCCTGTGTATTCAGAAGCGGCTCGAAGAGGAATTTGGCGAACGCTGGAACATAGGCGAAGTTTTCTACCGCAAAGGCTATATCACCCGGGAGCAGATTCGCGAGATACTGCGCGAACAGGGACAGGTTGCCAAAACTCGGATCTCAGGCTATGAGATTCTCTTAAAGCTCGGCCAGGGCGGAACAGCCGCAGTGTACAAGGCTCTCCAGCTCTCAACCAAGCGAAATGTGGCCCTCAAGATTCTCATGCCTTCCCTTGTTCGGAACGAGCGCTACCTTGCCCGCTTCCTCAACGAGTCGGTAGCGGCTGCAAAGCTCAATCACCCCAACATAGTCAAGGCCATTGA
>CAYWBA010000515.1:0-2103 GCA_964455955.1 uncultured Planctomycetota bacterium
GGCAAGCGTGTCCAGTGACAGCGGGCCCATCGAAGACATGATGAAGGGCACGTCCGCACCAGGGTGCTTGAGTGGCTTCTGCAGCATGAGCTTGCGGCCCTCGTTTATGGTGAGCACTCCCAGCCGCACGAGCTTGTTCACGATCTCCGCGACCTTGCCCTCGTCCGTAACGTCTATCTCCTTGAAGCGGAGCTCCCAGTCCTGTATCCCGAAGCCCTGCTTGATGAGGAAGTTGTTGATGCGGTACTCGAGGCGGGTCTGCTTCGGTTCGATGACGTGATACTTGAATATCTCCTGCTGGGTCGTCCCTTCGCCGGCGCCGCCGAGGCCGCCTTTTTCGGTGAGGCCGATGAGGCGCCCGGGTACGCCATGCGCGACACGTATCTCCTCGGCGTTGTCGTTCCTGAACATGCGGAACGACGCGTCCTTTATGGCAACTGCGAGCGGCTTGATTTCCACCTCGACCTTCTCGCCCTCGTCTTGGACAACCTCCAGTATCAGCGTCTTGTGGGCCTGTCCCTTGATGTGCTCGCGGAAGTACTCCTCGATGCGCTTGCGCGTGCCCTTGGCAAGCTCGCCGCCCTTGACGATGATGGCGTACTGCGGCACCGCGTTGTTCTCGAAGAACGAGATGTTGAAATCGCCCGCCTTCTTGTTGCCGACGAGCGCACGTAGCGCAGGAAGAAAATCGGGCAGGCCGTAGTAGGAACTGCGCGGATGGTAGTTCTTGAGGTGGATCACCTCGTTGAGCAAGCGGTTCCTGGACTTGTCCTTGTCTCGCGGGTCGCGTGAGTCCTTGTGCTGCGGGTCTGTGCCGAAGTTGCGAAAATAGGCCATCTTGCCGTTACGCTTCTGGATGAAGCCCTTCTTGTCCTTGCGCACGCGCATGGTGACCGCGGGTACGTGGTAGATTTCCTTGGGCGGGCCAGCGCCTATGCGGTTGCGCACTATCTCGAAGTACCCGTTGCCCAGCGCCTCGAAGTCGGTGAGCACGTTCTCAAGTATCTCGCCCCAGGTTTGCTCCGGGTTGGGACAGTCGAAGAAGGCTTTCAGCTTGCGCTTGTTCTCGTCGTTGGGCTTCTCCACTCCCTCAGGGACAACGAACTCGTAGCCCAGACCTGCCGTGGAGATAGCTTTGGCTTTGACGCTCCTATAGTGCCATGTGCTTATCTCGAGGAAGAGGGCAAGCGCCTCGAGGCCATAGGGAGGTTCCTTCGCGCCGGTCTTGTCGTAGTCCCAGGTGTCTTCGGGAAGTTGGGTGGAGCGCCCGGCGGCATCGATGCCGGTGTTGGCGTCCTCGCCGATGATTGTCGCTTTGATGATCTCTGCCACTGCAGCCACCAAAGCAAGGAACTGAGGTCCGACGCTCGACCTACTTGCGTGAGTTCTTGCGGGGCCTCAGCCCTTATCGCTGCAGGGCAGTCGGCTATGCGTGTGTTCTTGCGGGTTTCCTTGCTGAACTAAAAGTACTTTCCGCGTCTTCCGCCATATTAGACGTTGCCAGCCAAGCTTTGACAACGAAGTTTTTGTAAGTTTGTTCTTCACTACTCGCCTGTGTGCCGGAGAATCTGCAGGACTCTTCTCCTCGACAAGTGCACATGCTTGGCTATCTGCGTTACAGTCAACCCTCTCCGGTGCAGCGCAAGAATTTCCCTGTCGCGTTGCGAATTGCGGGTTGAGGGAACGTAGAGCAGCCCCTCGTGATACTCCTGGATGCGCCTTAGCAATTCCGGCGGGAAGACAGTGGCGGCGTTCCTGTACTTCATCGCAAGCTCCTCCAAAAAAAGACAAGCCGGGTTTCATCTACTGAGGGGAATCTTGCTTGGTCCTTGCGGGCGGACCCGGCTTCTTTTGGAAGGCTCAGGTCACGAATGTTGCAGTCTTGCTGAATCTCGTGCCCGTTGATATTGTAACCGAGCGGGATGATGGTGACAAGAACAACTCGAGTGGTGGGATGAAAAATTCCTTGCAAACAGAACAAAGCTTGTCATGACACCGCTCTGTGATAAGATTACGTATGAGTTGGTGTGACCTATTCGTCAGATTGACACGAGGCTCGGCGTGATGCTTGGCGACACAGACTGTGGTCTCAAGGAAATCCTT
>CAYWBA010000516.1:0-2103 GCA_964455955.1 uncultured Planctomycetota bacterium
GGTCTGAGTTCGGGAAGCAGAAAGGCCTCAAGGAAGGCGACGAGGCGTGGGACGCGTGGATGGAGTTCTGCAAGCAGAACGGCTATCCGTATCCCTACCCGTATCCTTATCCGAAGCCTGAGCCGGAGCGCGGCACCAGGATGCGCCAGATAGTCGGGCTGGTGGACAAGCTCCTGGCGCAGGAGAAGGACGAGGAGAAGAAGAAGCTGCTCTCGCAGATCAAGGTGATTGCGACGGGCGCAACCTATGCGTATCCGTACCCGCGGCCGAAGGCCGAGACAGCGAAGGCGCAGGATGTTGCCAAAGCAGCGGAAGCACACAATCAGCTTCTCAGTGAGGTTGCCGGTTCAATGCAAAAACTCATCCAAGAAATCGTGTCACAATCCGAGGCGATGGATGCGACAAAGCTCAAATCGAAGCTCAGCCAGTTGTCCGACCTTTCATACAAATTGAGCAATAGCGCGGCGGTTATCAACGCATCGGGATCTGGCAGCGCCGCGAAGAGCGAAGTCGAGAAGGCGGGCCGCAAGGTCTCGGCCGCGCGGCTCTCACGCTTGAAGAAGCTGCTCAAGGAACTCCAGAAATTCATCGCCGAGGTGGACATGGCAAGTGCCGCGCCGGGCGACAAGGAGAAATCCGAACCCGGTGAGACCGACATTGTCAAGAAGCTCGCATCGGTCGAGGAGGCGATAGGCAAGCTGTCCAAGTCGCTGGGCATCGAAGAGAAGGCCGCCGAGCCTAAGGAAACGCTTGTGGGCGCGGTGAAGGACATCGCCAAGCGGCTCGAGACGCTTGAGAACGCGCCGGGCGAGCGCAGCTCGCTCGACGGCCAGGAGGAACTGGCGGACGGCCAGAAAGGAAATGGACTCTGGAAGGGACTGCTCTAACTGATTTTCGCTGAAAGGAGAGACATATGAACCAGGAAGAGCTGCTTCAGAAAGCGCTGGAGACCGCGGACCTGATCGCAGGCGGCGGTGAACTCAATCCGGAACAGTCGGACAAGTTCATCACCTACCTGCAGGACCTGTCGGTCATGACCAAGGATGCGCGCGTCGTGCCGATGAAGGCCAAGAAGCGCGACATCAACAAGATGGGCATCGGCCAGAGGGCGTCTATGCCCGCGGCCGAGGGGGTGGACCCGGCACAGAGGAAGAAGCCCTCGTTCTCGAAGGTGACACTCGACTGTGTGGAGGTGATGACACCTTTCGAGATCACTTACGACGTCTTCGAAGACAACATCATGGGCGAGAACCTCGAGGAGGAGATCATAAAGCTCTTCGCCATGCAGATAGCGATGGATCACGAGGAGCTTTACATCATGGGCGACACCGCCTCGAGCGATACCTACCTCGCCCTGCTTGACGGCTGGCGCAAGGTAGCCAAGACCCAGGGGCACCTCTACAACCACGGCGGGAACGGCGTGGCCCTGGATGTGCTGGCCGAACTGCTCGACAGGATGCCGCAGAAATACCTGCGCGACTATGCGGACCTGCGCTACTACGTAAGCCCGAAGTTCGAGCACGCGTACAAGCGCATCATGGGTCAGAGACCGACGCCGGCGGGCGACAAGTTCCTGCTCTCCGATGCGCCGGCCACCTACAGCGGGATACCTCTCACGAGAGTGCCCATTATCCCCAGCAACCTGACCGAGGAGATAGAGGGCACTCCCTACGAGAACCTGACATTTGCGATCCTCGCGCCGCGCAAGAATCTGGTGGTAGGCATCCACCGCAAGCTGACACTCGAGCGCGACAAGAACATCTTCGCTCGCATGCGCCAGTATGCATTCACGAGCAGAATCGCCTGCGCGTTCGAGGAGGCGGATGCAGTCTGCATCGCGGAACAGGTATCAGTCGCCTCGTAAGGAGGGAGCTGTGGCCAGGAAGAAGAAAGAAACTGTGAGCGCGACGGTGCGCCAGGTCTCCTGCCCCCTCTGCGGCATGGGCGGCAAGGAGATACACGTAGTCGGTGAAGTGCGCCTGTGCCGCTGCGAGGATTGCGGGCTTGTCTTTCGCAACCCGCGCCCGTCGACGGGAAGCCTCTACGCCGAGAGGGACAAGGAGCTAAAGAGACTCGCTGAATTCCAGACCAGGGTCGAACTGC
>CAYWBA010000517.1:0-2097 GCA_964455955.1 uncultured Planctomycetota bacterium
CAGGGGCCCGAAAGCGGGTCGGCTGAAAAATAGGCATCAACTTCTTTGACAATAATAGACAGATCTAAGTCAGCTGTTATGGCGTTGTTGTCTGTCAGTTCAATTGTGAAATCAAATGTTCCCAGGGCAGTCGGAATGCCGGCAATCTCTCCCGTACCTGAATCCAGAGACAGGCCATCAGGCAGGTTCCCGCTTGTTTTTTGCCAGGTGTAGGGAGGTGCCCCGCCAGCAGCTTGAAGTGTTTCAGAGTAATCCAAGTCAATTACCGCATCGGGTAGTGAGGTTGTGAGAATCTGCAGGAAGTTTGCAGTAACCGACTTATGTCCTTTCACCTCGATAGTTTCAGGGTTTGCTGCACCTGATAAATCGCCGCTCCAGTGAGAGAACGAGCAACCATTATTTGCCACAGCAGTCAGTTGCACCTCTGTCCCGTAAATATGAAGCGTCGCGTCCGGGTCCCTTGCGATACTGCCCGCACCGGCAGGGTCAACTTCCGTCAGCAACGCAAAAACGGGGATGGTAAAACCGTCATCCTTGGATTTGCATCCCACGGAAACAGTTACCAACAAAGCCATAAGGCAGATTACAATCGTCAACCTTTTACCCATTTTTTCCTCCTTCCCTAATGACATCTGTGATAAGAACGCGAGCTATCATCAAACCCTCCCGGGAAGCTGCACTCTCCGGGCGAGCCTGTGGCCATTCTCATGGTTTATTCTGTTCATCTGCTTTTTTTTCCTTCTTTTTGAAGAGGTCTTTTCCCGTGTATATTGACTCTCCTTCTTTCTTTGGGATAGCGACAATGGGAGTTGTTCCACGTTTCAAGAAAAGCAGGGCGAAACAGGTGGGAGAGGGGTCTAATACTGCTCCTCTCCTGGGGGTAAAACCTTCTTTGAAGAAAGGCCAGTACCCTTCGGGTCTTTGCTCTTTGAGGATGAAGCGTGCGCCTTTGGCATACCAGTTGTGCTCGCCGAAGCGCTTAACGAGTGCGAGTGCACCTGCGCGTTCGAGCCCGTAGAGGTAATAGTAATGGTAGGTCTTTGAGCATGTGGATGCCTTGGGTGATGTTTGAGATGGGTTATTTTCGACAGAGAAATATCTGGCAATCCAGGCAGCACTGTCTCTTATTGCCTGATTTACCTGCTGTGAGTACTCTTCTGTCCAGCAGTCTGTGCCTTCAAGTCCTGATTTGCAGACAATAAGTGAAGCCAGCCCTGCGGTTGTCATGCCACCAGTTATGGAGTCAGGGCGTGACCGCCATCTCTCGTTTACGTTTTTGGGTGGTGTGTACTGCCAGCCACGCGGGTACATCTTGAAGTTCTTCTCCTCGATACCGAACCGCCGGTAAGGGTCTTGCTCTTTTTCCGCAACCTCCGTCGTTGGCCCCTGTTTTGGCTGCTCCTTAGAAGGCATCTTGGCTTTGGCGGCTGCTGTGCAGCGTTTGTAATAGTCCTTCTCCAGCTCGCATAGTTGCCCGATGGTCAAGTCGGCGGCAGGTACTCTGAACGGAGGGGAGAGCTCTTCTCTGGCTTCACCTTGATGTTCGATAAAATAATCAGCGGCTTTTTTGAATGCCGCGGATGGCACTTCGATTTTCATTCGCAAAGCGGTATGGAGGCCAAGAAGCGCGTATTGTGTGTTTGATACATCCTCACCGTTAGAGGGATAGCGCCATACGTTCTTCTGCTGGTGGCTTATCAGCCACTTAACAGCTTTGCGAAGCCACTTGCGTGAACGAGACGTCATCCGCTTTCTCGTCATTTCTGCGGGCGAGACTTTGGAGCTTTTAGCAATTTTGGCGGGTTCGTAACGCGCCTCAAGCGCCATCATTAGTACGGAGACGCTGTAAACTTTTTTCAGCGGCAGCTTCATCGCGTAAGCAAAGCCCCTCTTAATTGCCGGGCGTTTGCTGCCAACACCGCTTTTGAGCAGTGCCAGCAGGCAGAGCGCGGTTTGGCCCATGGGAAAGGTCGTAACGTAGCCGCCTTTGAACGAGCCGTCATCGTTCTGCCGCGTCAGCAGCCATCTAACGCCTTCCTTGATTGCTTTGTTTATCTCTTTTTCGGGAGGGGGCTTGTCACTGTCTTGCTGGGCTTT
>CAYWBA010000518.1:0-2078 GCA_964455955.1 uncultured Planctomycetota bacterium
AGTCCCATATCCATTATTTTTACATCCCCGTCGGCCGTGAACATGATGTTCTGCGGCTTTATGTCACGGTGCACTATTCCGACCGAGTGCGCATAGGCCAGCCCGTCCGCGACCTGGGATGCTATCTCGCACGCCTTCTCCACCGGCAGCTTGCCGCTCTGGCGGAGCATGCGGGCGAGTGTTCCCCCCTCAATCAACTCCATCACGATGTAGTAGAGGCCGTTCGCCTCGCCTGCATCGTATGTGCGCGCTATGTTCTTGTGGTTTAGCTGTCCCGCCGCCTTCGCCTCACGCAGGAACCGCTCGATGAGTGACTTGTTCATGGAGAGTTTTGGGGAGAGGACTTTGACCGCGACATCCCTCTTCAGCGAGAGTTGGACCCCTTTGAAGACCACACCCATGCCGCCTTCGCCGATTCGTGCCGTCAGGTTGTATCCCGGCATGTGAACTTCGCGCTGTGGCATGGTTGAGCCTCCAGACCTTTACCCATAATATTATACGAAAGCTCTGCCGCAAGTGTGAATGCAAATGTGAACTAAAAGGAATGCCGCACTCAAATCAAACCGCTTGGAACTCGCGGGTGTTTGGCTGTGCCGCCTGCGACGCGGTCAGAGCGCATCGAAAACGTACATGTGGAGCTTCTCGTACTCGCCGGGCGCCTTCCGCATAAACATCACGCCTATATCGTAGCCCTTGTCTATCAACTCCTCGACCCGGACCACCTTGGCGACAAAGTCCAGCTCCTCGTCCGAGCCGGGAAGTGAGAAAGAGACCATTACGTAGCGGCCCAGTTTCAGCGGCTCGTGATGGTGAATCAGCAAACCGCCCGCGCTCACGTTCTTGCTCGTGCCTGCATCGGTGGAGAATGTCTTGTCCTCCGCGTTGTACTTCTGAATCCTGACTTTCACGCTTGTCTTGACCCGGCTGTACTTGCGGCGTTGAACCTGCTTCTGCCCCTTACCCTGCTTGCCGGCCGCCTGCAGTTTCATTCGCCTGCGAGGCCTCGGCGGCGGCCTCATTCGTTTGCCTGAAATCGGCGGGCCTTTTCGCCTGATAGGTTTCTTCGGTTTCTTTTGCTTATCAGCCATCTGCGGCCTCCTTCACAAACCTCTCCAATACCTTACCACCAACTTCAGCCAAATGCAAGAATGAAAAAAATACCTTTATGCGGCCAAAACACTCCTTGCCCGCATCATCACCAGCATGTATAATTGTGGCGGTTATGGGTGACCCCCGGTTCTAAAGGCGGGAGAAAAAGCAATGGATGAGGCTACAAAGAAAAGTCTGTTATATGCAAAAATGGCTATTGTGCTCATCCTGCTCGTGCAGATTTTCATGGCGTATGCCTTTCACCAAGTATTTTCTTCTATTGCGATGTTGTTTACAGATATGTACCTTTACTGTCTCGTGCCTGCCGCTTGTGAGACGACGTGCAGCATGTCTTGTGTGCCACCGCCTCCAGGGGTATTATGGGCGCTTGTCTTCACCGGCGGCTACTGGCAGATTGTACATATCGCCCCCGTGATAATTTCAGGTATTTTGGTACTGTTGTTCTTTGTGAAGCATAAAAAGCCTGATTACGACTACGCGAGTGCTGTATTTTTCATAACGTTGTCAGCGGTTGTGCAGTTGTTTATGGGCGGCCTTTGCCTTGTGTTGCTGAGCGGGGGGTTGTGGTTCTGATTTCTCGGCTTCCAATATAATAGTTATTGCCTGCCCCCCCCGTGATGCACCAGCAACTGCTTGCCTGAAAAATCGAATTTTGAAAGGTTCTCAGAAAATTCTCGGATTTGGCGCAAGAATGGGCTCCTTTTTACGTCTACATTAGAGAAGGCAACAGGCAATAATTAGTAACCAGTAGCAGGGAAAGCTCAAATGTCAAATGAAGCCCAAAGCTCAAATAACAAACAGTAAAAAGGGTTTTCTCCGTGACCTCCGTGCCTCTGTGGTGAAATTTGTCTTAACTTACTGTAGGACAAGATGTTACGTATACCCACACCGTCTGTCCCGACGCAACCTGCTTACGTAGCAACAAGTTGCGTCCATTCTCAATTCACGCTGAACCACGCAAATGTAGC
>CAYWBA010000519.1:0-2075 GCA_964455955.1 uncultured Planctomycetota bacterium
TCGAGTTCGGCTTCATCCTGGACCACCTCCAGGAGGAGCGCGAGCAGGGGGTCACTATTGATACGACCCAGACATTCCTGAGGACGGACCAGCGGGATTACGTGATAATAGACGCGCCGGGCCACCGCGAATTTGTCAAGAACATGATTACGGGCGCATCCCAGGCCGAGGCTGCGGTATTGATAGTTGACGCCAACGAGGGCGTGGGTGAGCAGACGAAGAGGCACGCGTACATATTGAGCATGTTGTCTTTGGAGCAGGTCATCGTTGTGGTAAACAAGATGGACATTGTGGGCTACGGCGAGGCGAGATTTGAAGAAGTTAAGAAAGACCTGCTCAGCTTCCTGGGCTCGATACGAATAACCCCCACCTACGTCATACCGATTTCGGCGAAGGAAGGCGATAACGTAGCGAAGCGCTCGGGCAGGCTGGCCTGGTACAAGGATGTTTTTTTGCTGGAGGCTCTTGATACGTTCAGAGCCATACAGAACCTCAACGACAAGCCGTTCAGGTTCCCCATTCAGGATGTTTACAAATTTGACGATAAGCGTATAATCGCCGGCCGGATTGAAAGCGGGACGGTTGAAGTCGGCGAGCCGGTCCTGGCGCTTCCGTCAGGCGAGAAGACCAGAATCAGGTCAATTGAGATGTACCTTGAGGACAGGAAAAAGGCGGAAAGCGGGGAGAGCATCGGGCTGACTATTGAGGACCAGTTGTTCGTGGACAGGGGCGACGTGATAGTATCGCCCAAAGAACCTCCCGTGCTGACCGGCCGTGTCCTTGGACACGTCTTCTGGATGGACAAAAAACCTTTTAAGAAAGATGAAAGAATTGTCTTTAAGTGCTCGACGCAGGAGCGGCGGTGCAGCGTCGAAGAGATTCAAAGAGTTCTCGATTCCTCAACGCTCGAGGTCCTGCGCACCGATGCGGACAGCCTTGAGAACAGGGAAGTTGCGGACGTGACTATCTCGCTGGAATCGCCCGTCGTGATAGAGAATTTTAACCGGATACCGGCGCTGGGCAGGTTTGTCCTTGAGCGCGACAAGCGCGTATGTGCAGCCGGCGTTATCACCGGCCTGGATACTTTGGAGGAATAAAGGCAGTGATTGTCGTTGTGGCGATTGATGCGCTTGAGTACGAGCTGGTTGAAAAGTTCAACTGTACAAATCTCAGGCAGAAGCACTATGGCAAGACAAACATTTCCGAGTTCACCGAGCCGCGGACAATGGTGCTCTGGACTTCCTTCCTCACCGGCCGCAATACTGAGGAAGAAATTCTTGCAAAAGGCAAGGAGGGCATGTGGGACACTCAGATTGCAGCGGAGGATTCGTTTGTCAAAATCTTCACAAACCCCAGGGTCATAGACCTCCCCGGCTATTCGTACGACAAGGAGCAGCACAAGCTGGAGCGGAAGCTGCTTAAAGAGTTTTTTGATGCCGGGAGCGGCCGCAGCAGGGAAGAGATAAAAGAAGAATACCACAACAGCGCCTTTGAGCACCACAGGAGAGTCAGGAAAGAGTTTGAAGAAAGCCTCGGCGCCGGTCATGACTTCCTGGTGGGTTATTTCAGCCTTGCTGATGTGATTGGCCATCTCAGTTTTGGAAACATCACCCTGATGAGGATGATTTACCGCGACTTCGACGAGATGGTTGCCAGTGTCAAGAAGAACCGTGAATGCAAGCTCCTTGTCCTTTCAGACCACGGCATGAAAGCGATTGGCCCTTACGGCGACCATTCGGAGTACGGTTTCTGGAGCACGGATGCCGGAGACCTCGGCACGCCAAGATTAGTTGACTTCGGTGATATTCTAATCGGCTGGCTCTCCGGCGACTGACCTCGAAGCAGCTCTGGAAGAATTGTAGTCGGAAGTTAGGAGACGCTGTTTCAACAGGCGTGAACGCAAAAACACGCCCGGCAGGATTCGAACCTGCAACCGTTGGATTCGAAGTCCACTACTCTATCCGTTGAGCTACGGGCGCAATAACGAAATTATACCAGAATACCCCCCAACCTCAAATGAAATACAACGGCAGAAGCATATCTGTGAGCCAGCCACCGTATCTCAAAATAGAGCG
>CAYWBA010000520.1:0-2066 GCA_964455955.1 uncultured Planctomycetota bacterium
ATCTGTAAATAGATGCCGTAAGTCCTTGGTACGTAAGGAACTCTATTTACAGACGGTTTACAGACGGAAATGCCGGGCGAGCAGGCATATTGCATACAGAAAATATATTAAAAAGGAAAAATTTTCCAATAACAGGAAACAATTCTGCGTTTCGCGTGTTATAATAATGGTGAGTATTATAGTCAGTTTTCGTGAAAGGGTGGTGTTATGAGAAGGACTGTTAGGAGAGCCCTGGTGGCAGCATCTGTCATTCTTCTTGGTGCGGGCCTGCTGTTAGCTGACGGCATGGTGGGGAAAGTTGCACCCCCGATTAACGCCAAGGAATGGATTAACACCCCCAAGCCGCTGCCGCTGAAATCGCTGAGGGGAAGGATTGTCTTCCTCGAATTCATGTCCACGCGCTGAGGCCCCTGCACGAAGGGGATGCCCAAGCTTGTTAGGCTTAACAAGCAATACAAGGACAAGGGACTGGTCATGATTCTGGTGTCCAGTGAATCCAGGAGCACACTGGAGCCGTACGCAAAGAAGCACAACATTACCTGGCCGATTGCAATCGAGCCGACGAAGGAGGCGGGCAAGGCTTACGGCGTGCGCGGGATACCGGCGGGGTTCCTCATAGCGCCGAGTGGCAAGATTGTGTGGGAAGGCCACCCGGCCAAGGAAGAGCTTGAGGAAGCTATCAAGAAAGAGCTGCCAAACGTGAAGAAGGGGGGCGGAAGCTCTGAGAACCCGGCTGCGCTCGAACTCAAGGAGGGCATTTGCAAATCACTCAAGTCGGCTGTGAAAAAGGCTGCAAAAGGAGACCTTGCCGGCGCGCTCAAGATAGCGAAGAAGCTGCTTGACAAAGACCGCGCAAGCGACCAGGAGAAGGAGGACGCGCAATACGTCGTAGAGCAGATAGAAGCGCGGGCAAAGGAGATTCTTAAGAAGGCTGAGGACATGCTTGGGAAGAAGATGCCTTACGAGGCGCGCGGACTGCTCTTACGAACAGCCAAGGCGCTTAGGGGCACAGAATATGCGACGGAAGCTAACGAAAAGATAAAAGAGATAGATTCCGACGAGAGCCTGAAGGAAGAACTCAAGGCGGGGAAGATATTCGCCAAGGGTGCCGGGTACGAAGCCAAGGGCAAGGAAAAGTACGCTCGAAAGTACTACCAGCAGGTAATCAAGAAATATCCTGAAAGTGAATACGCCCGGCGTGCGAAAGAAAAGCTTTAACGCTGCTGCGCGGAGCCAACGGTATCGTACCAGTAGTCAAGTGTACGCTTGAGCCCATCGCGAAGCGGTGGTAAAATTTTGTGGGAGGTCTGCATTTAACAGAGATGCCATCTTCAAAGCCTGGCTGAAGGGTCCATAGAGCAGCGAAAAGGGCCTCTCGCATTTGCGAAAACCATATTATTGCAGTAATATTATGCCAAGATGGCTTACGGTAGTCGTAGGGTTTCGCCGGCGGCAGCACGCGCGACAGACCCGCTATGGACGCAAGGTGGCGGCTGTATCTCTTCGTTACAATGAGGGTTATGGCTTTCTCCACCAGCCGAAGGATTTATCTGTTTCTGATGGACAAATTTGCACAATCCCTTGACTTTTGTCCTGCAACTGTTATAATTAGGATGTGAGTGGACGTAGTAGCAGTCTGCGATTTTGTCTTTTGTTTCAAGAAGGGAGGTATGCGGGAAACTGTTTGAGTCCTTGTCGGGCACAAAGAGAAATAGGTTATGGGCGAAAAGGGCGTTACGCTAATCGAGATGTTGCTCGTGGTTGCTATTCTTGGCTTCCTCGTGGCGATTCTTTTGCCTTCTGTCAGCGGAGTCAGCACAGATGCCAAAGTAAAGTCTGTTAAGGCTGACCTGCGACAGCTCAAGACCGCCATAGTAGTGTATTATACGTTTTTCGGCAGCTATCCTCCAGCCGACGCTACTTGGGGCCAGAATATCAGCCCGCTTCTTACGGCCGATGGCACCGCCGGTTACAATCGTCTGATTGACCAGTTCCCGGTTGACCCGTACGGTGGCGGCACTGCCAAATACGGTTACGGCTTGCATTCGAGCGACACTTATGCTATT
>CAYWBA010000521.1:0-2054 GCA_964455955.1 uncultured Planctomycetota bacterium
CGCGCCACCTTCAGTTGTCAGGGAGATGGAGGCGCTTTCAAGCACTCCCGAACTTCCCGCGGCGGAAGAGGACTCTTCGGACACAGATGTAGCCCAAGCCCCCTGCGAATCTGTAAATAGAATCCCGAAGTCTATGCCAGAAAAGGAGTTAAATTTACAGGGCCCCGGCCCGGAATCCGCTTCTGAGACGGGAGCGGGAGGTGGGGTGCAGCCGGATATTGAGAGGGAAGCGCCCGCGCCGGAGAGGGAGAAGGGCCGGGATACTGAACGGCGGACAGGATAGTAGCTTGCCACCGGGTTGAACCCGGCAACAAGGGCGGGTAGCACCCGCAGGCAAGATGACTACTCGAAAGGCAACAGGGGAAATGGACAGTACCCCGAAAAACAAGGCCGACTCGGGCACCCAGGCTCTGGGCACTGCCACCTGCATTCTGTAAGTTTTGTGAGTCAAGGCGTAAACAGGAACGTACAATTTCAATAGTGACGGTGTAGTAGGGTGAGAAAAAAGAGAGAAATGATATGGACAAAGACGACAGAGTCAAAGCCGAATGTATGAATAACGACCTTGCGCGACCGGTTGGCATTGCGGACTGCTTGGCCTCAGACGAGTTTACAGACAGCGAAAGAAAACACAACACAGAACTGAGTTTCAAAGTTGGGCGGGAGGCGTGCTTTGCGCTTGATGAGGTGCGCAGGTCAAGGTATAATTACGTAAAAGTCGTACAGCAGGTGGAGGAGCAGATGGAGAGAAGCCTGATAATTATCAAGCCGGACGGGGTGCAGAGGCGGCTTGTCGGTGAAATCATCAGCCGCATCGAGAAGAAAGGCCTGAAACTCGCCGCGATGAAGCTTGTGCAGGTTGACAGGGAGCTTGCCGAAAAGCATTACGCGGTGCATAAGGGAAAGAAGTTCTACGAATCGCTTGTAAGTTTCATAACGAGCGGCCCGGTGGTTGCAATGGCTGTGGAAGGGCCGAACGCAATCGCAGTTATGAGAAAGCTCATGGGCAAGACATTTGGGTTTGAAGCTGAAGGAGGGACTATACGCGGCGACTTCAGCGTTTCCACCCAGTTCAACCTGGTTCACGGCTCCGACGGGCCGGAAACTGCCGAGAAAGAGCTTTCGCTGTGGTTTGAAGAAAAGGATTACGTAAGCTGCGAGATGCCGGACGAGAAGTTCTGCAAGCTCCAGTAGGGTAAGCGCAGGATGAAGAAACTGTTCACAATAATGGCGATAGTTACGCTGTTTGCGGTTGCTTCTGCCTGCTCAATGCCGCTGGTGAGACCAGTCCCTGACGAGGTCAGGCCAAGCAAGGAATCCTTCAGGAATGCCAAGCGCTTCCAGGAGAAGAAGGTTCCCGGTGCAGGAAGCTACCAGCGTGCAGTTATCGCTTTCACCAAGTACCGCCGTGTCTGCGACCAGGAAAAGGAGCGAAACGACCCTCTCCTGAGGAGCCAGTACCTTGGGATACCTGACGATTACTTCACAAAGAGGAAGCGCGAGCACCTGGCGGAAGCACAGAAGCATCTCAAAAAGGCGATTGGGGAAAACCCGCAATTTACAATGGCGCACCACGTGCTCGGGCTTGTTTACTTTGAGGGCGCGCAGTACGACCTTGCCTTGGCGGAGTTCCGGGAAGTGCTCAGGGTCAAGCCGCTTGCCGAGAACGCCTGGGTGAATATTGCGCATTGCTACCACCGCCAGGGCAAGGTGGCCGAGGCCGGGGCGGCTATTGTGCAGGCGCTCAAGATTAACCCGCAGAACCAGCCGGCTATTGACTTGCGCCTTGCGATTGAGAGAGAGGAAGCTGAAAAAGCGGCCAGGAAGGAGCGGGAGGGGATACCTCCGTTTCGTCCAAGACTTGACAGGTAGTTGACACAGTATGGAGGTGCGGTTAGAATCATGCGCCCGGCGGAGAGGTGTCCGAGAGGCCGAAGGAGCACGCTTGGAAAGCGTGTGTGCGCTAACACGTACCGCGGGTTCGAATCCCGCCCTCTCCGCTTGAATTTGCTGCGTTTCTATCTTCTTACATAGTCAGCACTTATGACACCATA
>CAYWBA010000522.1:0-2051 GCA_964455955.1 uncultured Planctomycetota bacterium
CCAGATGAGCCTGAGCTTGTTGCGGTTGTACCACTCGACCCAGCCGCCTTTTGTCTTGAAGGCGAGGCCGGTGAGCCGGCCCAGGAGTTCGAGGTCGCCGGTCGGGGTGGCTGATTCGCCCTGGCCCCCGTCAACCTGGCGCGAGTAGAGTATCATATAGCTGTAAAGCAGGGTCTTGGCCGCTTTCTCTTTTTCGCCGTAGTTTTCAAGCTGGGCGATGTCTATTCTGTAGGGGCGCCACCTGCCCCCGGAGGCGGGCGCTTCGGCCTCGCCCCTTTTTACGCTTTTTGTTGTGTCGAGGTATTCGCCTTCAAGGAAAGCGCCTATGGCAGTCTCCCGGCGAATCGTATCCTTGAACTTGCAGGTCCAGTAGCGCTCTGAGCTGATGTCTTCCACAGCTAAGCATGAGGGGATGCAGAGAATAACAGTTGCGCACGCGAGGATAGTCTTTTTCAACCCGGGAGACCTCCAGTAACACTGCCGGACGAGTTATTGTATTTTATGCCGGAGGCAGCGTGTTGCGCAAGAGGTTTACGAAAAAGAATTGAAGTTGTGGGATTTGGAATAAAGGCTTTGAAAGCGGGCGGGCTGGAAATATAATGGTTTGAGGAAAAACGGGTTTCAGCATCAGAGGGACATCATGGGACAACTTGAAAGCGCCCGGGAGGGCAAAGTAACCGGGGAACTAACCGCGTGCGCAAACGCGGAAGGGCTTGAAGCGGAACTGCTGCGCGAGAAGGTCGCGGCTGGGCAGGTAGTTATCGAGGCTTCGCCGAACCACAAGGGCGTTACCCCGACAGCTATCGGCAGCGGGACGAGAATAAAGGTGAATGCGAACATCGGCACCAGCCGCGACCGGGCGGATATCGAGTTCGAGCTTGAGAAGCTCAGGGTCTCGGTGGAATCCGGCGCGGATACTGTGATGGACCTTTCGACCGGCGGCGAGCTGGACGAGATAAGGAAGACCATAATTGAGAGCAGCCCGATACCTGTGGGGACAGTGCCGATATACCAGGCGGCGCGCGAGGCGACTGACAGGGGCAAGACGATTGCCGACCTCTCGCCCGAGCACCTTTTTGAAGTTATTGAGAAGCACGGCGAGGACGGGGTCTCGTTTGTCACTGTCCACTGCGGCGTGACAATAGAAAGCCTTGCGCGGCTCGAAAAGCAGGGCAGGACACTCGGGGTTGTGTCCCGTGGCGGGGCTTTCCTGTACCGCTGGATAGAGAAGAACGAGAAGGAGAACCCGCTTTACGAGCACTACGACCGGCTGCTCGAGATAGCGCACAGGTATGACATGACCCTCTCGCTGGGTGATGGCCTCCGGCCGGGGTGCATAGCGGATGCGACCGACCGCGGGCAGATAGAGGAGCTTGTCGTGTTAGGGGAGCTTTGCCGGCGGGCGCAGGATGCGGGTGTGCAGGTCATGATTGAGGGGCCGGGGCATGTCCCGCTGGACCAGATAGAGGCGAACGTCAAGGTGCAGAAGACGCTCACCGGCGGGGCCCCGTTCTACGTGCTCGGGCCGCTTGTGACAGATATAGCGCCGGGGTTTGACCATATTACCGGCGCGATAGGTGGCGCACTGGCGGCATGGGCGGGTGCGGATTTCCTCTGCTATGTGACCCCGTCTGAGCATCTGAGCCTTCCGGGCGTGGATGATGTGCGCCAGGGGGTTATTGCGAGCAAGATAGCGGCACACGCGGCGGATATAGCGAGGGGCGTAAAGGGGGCTTGCGAGCGCGACCTGCGGATGTCCGAGGCGCGTGCGAGGCTGGACTGGGAGAAGCAGAAAGAGTGCGCGCTCTCGAAGCTGCCGTTTGAGAAGTACCGCGACTCAAGCCCGCCGCAGGACTCGGATGTCTGCACGATGTGCGGGGAGTTTTGCGCGATTAAGATGCTGCGGCGCAAGGGCAAACCTTAGCGCGGCCGCTTGCCCAGCGTGACCTTGATGCTTTTCTTCCTCTTGCCCCGGATGACCTTGAACGTAACCTTGTCGCCGGGGTTGTGCGCGTTCAGGAAGTCTATGAACTCGTTGTGCGTTTTTATCT
>CAYWBA010000523.1:0-2048 GCA_964455955.1 uncultured Planctomycetota bacterium
ACTATCATACACTGGAAGAAGTCCTTGAACTTAAAGAAGAGACATGGTTCAGCAGGGGAGTTGCATTAGCTCCCGAATGCAACCAGCACATAGTTGACGCAAGTCTGGATAAGCTGGATAAGCTTCGGGAATCAGGCACCAACCACCAACTGATAGCAGTGACTATGTCTGTGAATCATGCGAAAGCTGTCCGTTCTTTGTATGAAGAACGAGGATATCGGGCAGCAGAAATATACAGCAAAATGCCTCCAGAGAAACAAGCAGAGGTTCTCCAGAAGCTGAAATCTGGTTTGCTCGATTGCATCATACAAGTGCAAATGCTTGGAGAGGGTTTCGACCATCCGCACCTCAGCGTAGCTGCGATATACCGACCGTTTCGCTCGCTGTCTCCATATGTTCAGTTTGTAGGACGTATTATGAGAGTGATTGTGCAAAACGACCCAAGACATCCGGACAACTACGGATTCGTGGTTACTCACGTCGGCTTGAATCTCGATCAGCAACTCGAGGATTTCAAGGACATGGAACGCGAAGACAAGGAGTTCTTTGAGGATCTGCTTTCTGGTGCCGAGCCGGACCCCCCAGAAGAAGTAACCGAAGGTAGGGCTCGTATGAAGTTGAAACCTGACATGATAGTGCAACGCGAGATAGTATCCGAATTCTTTGAAGAGGATTTCATAGACACGGATGACGCGGAACTCCTACAGGAACTCGCATCCCAAGCAGAAGCTCTTGGATTTAATGCTGAAGAAGTAGTCGCGGCTGCAAAAAGCAAGAAGAAATCCAAACGCAGAAGTAGACCCGCTGCTTCGCCCTTTCCTGTGTTACCTCAGAAACGACGGACGGAGGCGCGAAAACGATTGAAAGAGGAGACAAACAGGACTGCAAAACTTTTGCTCAACAGGCTCGAACTGGACCCCGGCGGACACGAAATCGCCTTTAAGCTGGCTCCCGGTGTCACAGGCACCAATTTCGTAGCAGCCGTACAAGTCGTGAACCGCGAACTCAATAAGAGACTCAGTATAAAGACAGGACAACGGCAAACACTTAAAACCGAAGACTTCGTAAGGGGACAAGAGCTATTGTCAGAGATTCTTGATATTCTTACACGACGCTTCAAGAAGAAGGAGGGTAAGGATGGCTAAGAGAGGAAAAACGCCTTCATTGATTGGCGGAGGTGCAGGAACCTCCAAATTTGTGGTAGTGAAAGGAACAAGAAAATGCAAGCGTTGTGACGTAAGGATTACGAAAGGATGCCAGTGCATCGAGGTGAGTAAACCAGGCTCGCAGGGCCACAAGACGTACTGCCGCCGTTGTTTCGGCAACATACTTGACCAAACACAAAAGGACATTGACAAACTTCGAGACAATCTGGGGTCAATTGCCACGTAATGTGTTTTGATTATAGATCAGTCCTGCAACCGTGAAGTTCGCGGAGAATAATGTCTGTCAGACAACTTGATTGAGAGGCATACACCTATGAAAGGGCCACACATCAAGCATACTTTACTGGATGACAAGAGAGGTGTAGAATATGTTGTAATGGCCTACAGAAAGCTAAACCGAAGTGAAATCTTAGCCGCCGTTCGACTGTACTTGTCACAGAGAAAACGGAAGCCAAAACAAGGTGAGAAAGTGACCATCCTTTCCACGATTGGCTACGGACAATAATGCGCCCCGGTGACTGCTGATATTCTGAAGAACCATATTACCTCAGCAATAGTGTACATAGGATGGCAATTACAACCAGAACATGGAAAAGAATGTCAGGAAAAAGGAAGGGCGCAGCCCGTGGCAGAACCACGCCCTTTGTGAAGCAGTCTGGTGTTTGGATTAGGCTCCTTTCGTTCCAGATTTCTTGACGAACTCGACCGTGTCATCGGCCCGCAGGGGCTGGGTGAGGTTGGTCGTCTCCTCGTCGTTGAGAAGCACAGTGCAGTCCTCAGGGATATTGAAGACCTGTGCGTGCTGTGACTTGATCTCGGCAATTGTTCTGCCGTTGAAGCTGTCGTTGGTGACCTGGTTGGTCCCACAAATAACAGTAGCCA
>CAYWBA010000524.1:0-2037 GCA_964455955.1 uncultured Planctomycetota bacterium
GGCTGCTGCCTGTTGCCTCTAAATATACAACACCCGGGCTGCTGGAATATTCCCGGAATCTGAGAAATTCCCGGGTTTCTGATGCACTTTTCAGGAGTCGGGCACAGGCCTGTCGAGTCTGGCTGCGACATACTTCTCTATCGCACCAATTTCGAGTGGTGTGCAGTCTATGAACTCAAGGCCTATATCATACCCGTCTTCGGCCGGCTCGGAGCGCACGGCGCGGGCTGCCAATTCGAGCGCCTCTTCTTCTCGGGGCAGGGAGAAGCACGCCAGAATTGTTGAAGAGGGGGCCAGCGGCTTGTCGAAATGTAGCAGGATGCCTGCGGCACTCACGTTTTTTGATGAGGCGCCGGAACTGGTAATAAACATTGGCGCCTCGGTGTAGTGTAGCAGTTCAACACGCACTTCAGCATTGGCACGCGGGTACTTTCTTCGTTCCTGGAACTCTCCCATTGCAACACCTCAAAAGGACAGTCTGCTGTCGAATAATTTATTTTTACCATGTGACAACCTGTGTGTCAAATATTTTTTGCTTCACCTAATTACGTAACAAAACTACTTATTCTTGTTCTTCTCATACCACTGCTTCCATTTCTCGTAATCTTCGCCAAAGTCCTGGTTGGTTAGTTTTTTCAATGCTTCGGCGGCAGGAGCCATCGACCATCTATCCAACAGAGCTCCAATTAGCGGTTCAACCGCCCTCTTGTCAGCCATCTCTCCCAATACTTTTGCAACAACGCGGCGGACAAACCACTTCTCATCTTGCAGGGCCTTAATGAGAGGCCCAATCGTTCCCTCGTCGCGTATCTTCCCCAGTGCCCTTGCGGCAGAGAAGCGAACATATCCCTCTTCGTGTCCTAACGCCGCAACAAGGAACCCAACTATCCTCTTGCCTCCGATCTCGCCTAATGCTTCTGCAGCATTGCTACAAACTACTGAATTCTCATCATCCAATGCTTTGAGAAGTGGCTCAACAGCCTTTTCGTCGGCCAGTTTGCCCAATGCACTCGCGGCGGTCGAGCGTACCTGCCAATTCCTGTCTTTCAATGCTTCAATAAGAGGCTCAACTGCCTTTTTATCTCTGATGTTGCTCAGTGCATCTGCGGAGTACCAGCGCATTGACTCGTCCCTATCCTTCAGCACCTTAATTAGAAATCCAAAGGCTTGGTCGTCTCTATCCAACTTGACCAATGCGTAAGCAACATGCAGTTGAGTAAATTTGTCCTTTTTTTCTCTCCAACGCCTTGTGAGCGGCTTTACGGCCTTTTTGTCACCTATCTTTCCCAATGCCTCTGCGGCAAAGGCGCGGACAAAGAGATATTCGGATTTCAACGCCTCAATCAGCGGCTTGACTGCTCTTTTGTCGCCTATCTTGCCCAATGCTTCAGCGGCACAGTCTTGTATAATCGAAGCTTTATCTGTATCTTTCAATATCCCAATCAACGGTTCAACCGCTTTTTTGTCTCCTATCACGCCAAGTGCTCTTGCGGCAGCGCGGCGGACCCAGTCCTCTTTATCTTTCAATGATGCAATGAGGGGCTCAACCGCCCTATGGTCGCGTATCCGGCCCAGTGCCTGTATGGCAGCAATGCGGACATGTTCATCCTTATCACTCAAGGCTTGAAGCAGCGGTTCAACCGCCCTTTCATCACCTATAAGTTCCAGAGAGCTTGCGGCATTCTTGCGGACATCCGAGTATTCATCTCTCAACGCTTCAACGAGAGGCTGAACCGCTTCTTTATCACCCATAAACCCTAAAACCTCTGCGGCAAAGGCGCGTACTTTTTTCTCTCCATTATTCAACGCATTGATTAGAAAACTGAACGCGCGTTCATCACCAGTTATCAAGGCTAATCCGCAAGCGACAAGTACACGAATAGTCTCATCCCTATCTTGTTTCCACAAGCGTCTGAACTGCGCTACCGCCTTCTTACCGTTTATTGTAGTCAATGCCAGTGCAGCCCAGTAGCGGACATCCCAGTTCTTATCTGTCAGTGCCTCAACGAGGGGATCAACTGCCCTTTGGTCACCTAT
>CAYWBA010000525.1:0-2013 GCA_964455955.1 uncultured Planctomycetota bacterium
GGAGGTGCGCATGGGACAGACCATAGATGTGCGGGAGATGTCCTGGGGCTTCTTTGAGCCGCTGAAGCAGCAGCGTACAGCTGTAGCTGAACGGCCCGGAGAAGCTCAGGACCTCAAAGAATTGCTCATGCAGCCAAATGAGTACAGGACCAAGTTCCTTCCTGTTCCAGTAAAGAGAAAGGAGCAGAAAACAGGTAGGGGTGTGGTGGGTGACGGCAGGATAGTAACCCACAAGGACAGGGCAATCGCGATGCTGCCCGGTATCTGGGAGCTCAGCGGACGGAGCGTGAAAGAGTTGCTGGGCATCCCTTACAACTACACAGTATTCCTTGACGCCGGCAACGGATGGCGCAGGCTCGCGGACCAGGATGTAATACGCATCCGCGGCGGGGAGAATTTCAGGTCGGAGGCACCGCCCCCGCCGCCTCCCCGGTCCTCGCCGGCAGTCAGAGTTCTGCGCAGTCTTTCCAGGGACTAGATGCCTGCGGAAAATGAGCCCGGTCTTAGCTCAACATTCAGGAGAAAGGCAGATGGACACCTCGAAGAGACTTGAAAGGCAATTGGAGATTTGCGGCAAAGAAGGCATCAGGCGCATCTTAGAAGCGCGCCTTTCTATCGTGGGAAACGGGGGACTCGGCTCAAACCTCGCGCTTCAATCGGCGCTGATTGGTTTCAGGAAGTTCGTTCTCGTCGATAACGACCTTCTTGATATTTATAATACAAACAGGGATGCCTGCGCCGGGGAGCAGGATGTAGGCACTCCGAAGCCGTTTTCCGTTCAACGCCGCATTTTGGAGATAAACAACAACGCAGAAGTAATGACGTTACCACTCGATGTGGGGCAAGAGCGGGTCTCAACTGCTCTTGCTGATACTGACGCCATCTTCTCATGCGTGGATAATAACGAGGCCAGAGAGACCATACAGCACCTCTGCATGGAAAAAAAGAAGCCCATCTTGGACCTTGGAGTCGGTTGCCTGGCAGAGGGAAGCAAGGTTGACCTTCTCGCAGCCAGGGCGGCCCTGTACGTGCCTGGGGAGACTGCGTGCCTCGGTTGCCTTGGTTTGCTGGGAAGAGAGCCGGATTTGAGCAAACAGTCTATCGTGCCGCTGAACGCCCTCGCTGCTTCGCACGGCCTCTGGATGTTTGTGTCATGGCTGTGCACAGGAAACATGAAGGCGAACTTCGTGTATATAGACCTGCTTACTCACATGAGCACAGCATGCTTCATACGCAGACAGGAAAACTGCGAGTACTGTGGATGCGGTGATTCAAAGGAAACGGAAATCCAGTTGGAAGTGGAATCTTAGGAGAAGGAAATGAACTGGCTCATAAACCAAATCGTGAACCTCCTGAGCTGGATGTTTGGGGGGGGCGGGCGGCAGCGGGAGGAACTGCGGGCACGCGAGGGGATATACAACTCGGCGCAGACAAGAGAGACGATACTCGGCAACCTTGCTGAGACAGATGATGTGCGCGAGAGTGTTGTACAGACCATCGGGCCAAGCGCATCGTCTGACGGCACTGCATTCTCCGAGGACAAGTACAAGTATGCAGATGAAAACGGTGTCCTCACATCCATCCGGCACATAGGCTTCAGGCGCTGCGACTGCGGAGGGCTCCTCGGCCATGGGAATTCCACTATCGGGACCTGCTCTGTATGCGGGCGTGTGCTCTGCAATCAAGAAGGTTGTTCCGCCGGACGGTGTGAGCGTTGCGGATTGCTTATATGCACGAGACATGCCTCACGGCAAAAGGGCCATGTCTTCTGTTCGAGGTGCAGGCCTGTTGGATGGTGGCTGCGCTTCTGGGGGGTATTGAAATGATATGGATTATCTTTTTTGTGGCGTTCGTTTTCGTACTGGGACCTTTTCGCCGATGGCTGTTCAGCTACTGGCGTCCCTTGATTGAATCTGCATTCGGGACAGGCGTCGCGTGGATTGCTTGGTCAGTGTTGGAGAGTTTTGCCGAAGACCCTCCATTATTCGTAGCTATCCTCTTTGCCACATCCTG
>CAYWBA010000526.1:0-2009 GCA_964455955.1 uncultured Planctomycetota bacterium
GTTTTCGCTGGATGGACAGGCATGCAGTATGCTGGCACTGCGGCGGCCAGAAGACCTGCCCGACCTGCAAGGGCTCGAAATACTATCCTAACTGGTATATTCCCGAGTTCGACAAGGAGACGTGTTACGATTGCAGGGGTAAAGGTGATTGCCCCTTCTGCCGTAGTGGTGATATGGCTGGTTTCAACATCTACGGCTGCTCCTCTATTCGCCATGACTCCCAGCGACCGTAACCTGAATCTCTCAGGACTATGACGGGGTGCCGGCAGGCACCCTTTTTTGTTTGAGCAGTGAATCAATCGTGACGTGCGGAGGAGAGCTTGAAAGCTAATACCGAGTCCCCGGCGACACTTGGCGCGATTTTTGCGCTTTCAGGTGTTGAATTCACAGTATGGGCTCCCAAATGCAAAAGCGTAGCTGTCAAGGATGTGGCCACCGGGGAAGTTTTCGACCTAATGCAGACGGAGCGCGGATACTTTGAGAATATGCTCTACGGGATGATGCCCCAGCGGCGCTACATGCTTGTTCTCGACGGCGAACTTGAGAGGCCAGACCCCGCATCACGCTTTCAGCCTGAAGGCGTACACGGGCCATCCGAGGTCTTTGACACGGCCGCCTTTATGTGGAAGGACAAGCGCTGGCGGGGTATAGAGCTTAAGGACTACGTTATCTATCAAGTCCACGTTGGCACTCTCACCCCGGGTGGAACCTTCTCCGAAGCTGCCAAGAAACTTGCCCACATAAAAGAGATGGGATTCACGGCGATCGAGATAATGCCTTTTGCCGAATTTCCGGGCGTGCGGGGCTGGGGTTACGACTGTGTTTGTCCTTTTGCACCGCACCACGCCTACGGCGGGCCGCTGGCGCTGAAGAATTTTGTGGAGGACGCGCACAAGCTTGGACTTGCAGTCATAATGAACATGGCGTTCCCGCGACACGGCATGGAGGGGAATTACCTTGAGGATTTCGGGCCCTACTACACGGACCGCTACGTGCTTGAACGCGGGAAAGCTTTGAACTTTGACGGCCCGCATAGCGACGAGGTCAGGCGTTTCTTCGTGGAGAACGCTTTGTACTGGGTGAACGATTACCACATGGACGCGATTCGCATAAGCGGGGTAGAAAGCATCTTTGATTTTACATCTGACCATATACTTGGCCAGGTCGCGCAGGCCATCCACACATATGCACTTGCCAGTAATCGAGCGGTTTACGTTTTCGGGGAAGGTGACACAAACGATGTTCGAATAACCGGGCCGCGGGAGATGGGCGGCCTTGGGTTGGACGCGCAGGTGAACCCTGATTTTCACCAGTCACTGTTTGCATTTGCGACCGGGCGCAAACGCGGCGTTTACGCAGACTTCGGCGAAGGGTCACAGGTGGCGGAATCCCTCAGGGGCTTTGTTTACAGGGGACAGTACTCCAAGGTTCGCCACCGCAGCCACGGCTCGGACAGCGCATCGGTGCCACCCGTGTGTTTTATTGCAAGCATAGAGAATGCTGTTGACGTGGGGCGGCGGCCCCGGGGCGACAGGCTGAACAAGCTTCTGGCGCCGGGGCAGGAAAAGGTTCTGGCTGGCCTGGTGCTGCTTTGCCCCCAGATTCCGCTTGTATTTCAGGGTGACGAGTATGCGGAGAAGCGGCCGTTTCTTTATTTCAGCGATTTTGCTGACGAGGAGCTAATCCGCCTTGAGCAGGAGGCTGCGGTGGCGCGGGCCGCGCGCTTCGGTCTCACGGGCCAGGCTGCTAATCCCCAGGCGCCGGAAACGTTTGCCCGGTGCAAGCTTGACTCGAAGGCGCCGCAGAAGCACGGGCACCTCCAGATACTCAGAGTCTACAAGAAGCTCGTAGAACTGCGCAAAGAGCTTAAGCTGGCTGGCTGTGAGCCCTCGGAGGTTGAGGTACGGTTCTTTGACAAGCTTAAATGCCTCTTCCTTCTCTACCACCTCGAGCAGCGGGTAGCACCCGCAGGCGAGACAACCGGCGGGTCGCACCCGCCAGCGAGATAT
>CAYWBA010000527.1:0-2006 GCA_964455955.1 uncultured Planctomycetota bacterium
CAAGCGAGGTAAATGAATACTGGCCAATCTGGACGGATGGCGGCAAAAGCATGTACTACGTCTCCCACGAGTCAGGCTGCCCCAACCTCTGGCGGACAACACTCGCCGGCGGCCTCACCGAGCAGATAACCCGCTACACCACCACGGGAGTCTACTTTCCGACCGCCAGCGCAGACAGCAGTCTGATAGTTTTCGAGCATGACTTTTACCTTTACTCGTACAGGCCGGGCGAGGAGCCGAGGCGAATAGACATTTCCGCAATCCCGGACACCAAGTATAACGAGACCGGTATAGAGAAACTGACGTCCGGCGCGCGGGATTACAGGCTCAGCCCGGACGGCAAGAAAATAGCTTTCATCCTGCGCGGCGATGTCTGGCTGATTGCTGCTGAAGAGGGAGGAGTTGCACGCAGGCTGACCGAAACGGATGGCGAGCACTGGTCACTGGCGTGGGCGCCGGACTCCGAGCGCATCGCCTATGTGCGCCGAAGCGGGGTCAACCTCGACATCTATGTAAACGTTATTCCTGAGGAGCGCGAGTATGCGCTTGCAGCGAGCGAGGAGAAGGAGGGCGCGCCGCTCTGGTCGCCGGACGGGGAGAGTATTGTTTACTGTGTCAACGACCAGGAACTCTGGATAACAGGCCCCGAAGGCAAAGAGCACAAGAAGCTTGTAGAGGGGGGATTCAGGCGAGTCACAAGATACTCCAGCGAGAGCTATAACTTCTCGCCGGATTCGAAATGGCTGGCGCTTCGCGAAGTTGACAAGGAATTCCGCTCGTTTATCTACATTATGGCGGTTGCCGGCGGTGAAAAACGCAAGGTGACCGAGTTTGCGGGCTGCGCCCTGCCCCGCTGGTCCGGGGATGGCAAGCTGCTTTACTTCCTGTCCGTGGAGAACAACAACTACAACATATACAAGCTTCCGCTGGAACCGGAAGAAGCCGAGTTCGAGGAGGACAAGCTCGACAAGCTTTTCAAGACAGGCAAAGACAAGAAGCCGGAAAAGCCCGCTCCCGCCAGGAAGGAGAAGGCGCAGACTCCCGATAAGGATAAGGAACCCGCAAAGGAAGCAGTGGCGAGTCCTGCCGAGAAGGAGAAGGCATCCGGGAAGCCGAAGAAGAAAGTGCCCGAGGTGAAGATAGATTTCAAAGACATTGAGAAGCGAATAGAGCGTGTTACTTCGACAAAGGCGTCCGAACGTTCAGCGCTGCTTACCCCGGATTCAAAGATGTGGGTTTTTATCTCGAACCTCTACAAGGGGCGCCAGATTTGGACACTGCCTGCGCAGAAGGACAAGCCGGGGCAGCTGCGGCAACTGACCACGTCCAGGTCGCCTAAAAGTCTCCTGCAGTTGGACCCCGGCGGAAAGAACGTGTATTACGAGTCTTCCGGCAAGATATTCAAACTGGGCCTCGCCACGGGCAAGGCCGAGGCAATACCGTTTGCAGCCGAAATCAGGTATGACCAGCGAAAGCGCTGGGTGCACGCCTTCGGCCAGGCGCACTGGCTGATTGAGGCATTCTTCTACGACGAGAAACTGCACGGAGCGGACTGGGAAGCTGCCCGCCGGCGGTATGTCAGGGTTCTGCCCAGAGTCTCAACTCCCCGTGAGTTCGAGGATGTTGTTGACTTCATGCTTGGCGAGCTTAACGCATCCCACCTGGGTTATACAGCCAAGAGCGTGCAGAAGTACAGTGTTTCTGTATCAACCGGCTGGCTCGGGGTTGAATTTGACCAGAAGGAGCTCGAGGCGGGAAAGTTCAAGGTTACTCACGTTATCAGGGGTACGCCGGCGGACAACCCGCACTCGAAGCTCAAAGATGGCGATTACATACTCGAGATTAACGGCAAGAAACTCGAGACCGGTGTAAACATCCACATGCTGCTCCAAGAAACGGCAGGCAAGAAGGTTTCAGTAACAGCAGCGGCGGACCAGGATTTCCAGAACAAGAGGACGGTTCACATAAAGCCTGTAATGTGGCGCAACATATACCGCGCACGGTAC
>CAYWBA010000528.1:0-2000 GCA_964455955.1 uncultured Planctomycetota bacterium
AAAACAGGCGCTCAACACTTGTTCAGTACCGCGGCCCCAACCTCGAGACAGCAGGCTCGAACACCGACACTGGCGGCATAGTCCGCTGCCTCGTCAGGGGCGGCGGATGGGGCGTTGCGAACTTCAACCGCCTTGAAGACCTTGAGAAAAACGTAGAGTATGCCTTCGAGTGCGCAAAGTCTCTCACCCGCGAGAACATCGACCTTGCGCCGGCAGAGCCGGTGGTGGACGAGATAACAGTCCAGCTTGAAGAAGATTTCAGAGAAATCCCGCTCGCCAAAAAAAAAGAGCTTGTAAGCGCTTATAACGACATTCTGTTATCCCATTCTGACCTTATCCGCGATACCGGCTGTATGTATACCGACACTTACGTGGACTACTACTACGCAAACTCCGAAGGAACCTACATACACGAAGAGCGACCCATGGTCGGCTGCCGTGTTGGCGCGATTGCGCGCAAAAACGGCGATGTCCAGGGCGCAGGGGAAAGCATTTCCAAACAGCTCGGTTTTGAAGCTGTGCGCTCAATGGATGAAACCGCCCGCACAGTCGCCAGGCGCGCCGTTGACCTCCTCTCGGCAGAAACTGTAAAGGGAGGAAAGTACACTGTCGTCTGCGACCCCAGTCTCGCCGGGGTGTTTGTCCACGAAGCTTTCGGACATCTCTCAGAAGCCGACCATCTGTACGAAAACCCGAAGGCACGCGAGATGATGGTCCTCGGCAGGCAGTTCGGCAAGCAGCATCTTAACGTGATTGACGATGGCTCTGCCCCCGGGCTTCGCGGTACTCACCGCTACGACGATGAGGGGGTCCCGACCTGCAAAAACCACCTCATAAAGGAAGGCAAGCTGGTGGGCCGGCTGCATTCCCGCGAGACGGCGCAAAAGATGGGCGAGGGCCTCACCGGCAATGCCCGCGCCATCACCTACCACTTCGCGCCGATTGTCCGGATGACGAACACCGCCATCGAGCCCGGCGATGTATCTTTTGAAGACATGATTTCCGACATTAAGCTCGGCGTCTATGCCTGCGATTCCCGCGGCGGCATGACCATGCTTGAAAACTTTACATTCACCTCCGCATACGCATACATGATTCGTGACGGCAAGGTCGCAGAGATGGTCAAGGATGTGGTGCTCGGTGGAAATCTCTTCCAGACACTCGCCAACATAGACGCGGTTGGTGACGACTTCGAATGGAAAGAAACCGCAGGCGGATGCGGTAAAGGCGGGCAAATGCCTCTGCCAGTCTCAATGGGCAGCCCCCACATTCGCATTCAGGATGTCTTGATGGGTGGTAAATAGTCTTACCCGAGTATATCTGTTACGGGAGAAAGCGATGAGCTTGCTGGAAAAAACAAAGAACCAGGTTGACTCTGCAGAACTGTGGACTGTCTCCTCTGAATCTTCCAACGTATCATTTACCGCAGGCAAAGTCAAGTCTGCGCAGAGAAAAGGCACCTTCGGCACCGCCCTACGGGTAATCAAGGATGGCCGGCTGGGTCTCTCCAGCGCCATCGGGGTGGAAGACGAGGATTTGCTCATCAGGAACGCGCTTGAATCAGCCCAGTTCGGCGACAAGGCCACCTTCGACTTCGCACCCGCCGACCAAATCCCTGAAGTTGAAACCTGCCACGAAAGTGTCCTTGAACTGTCCACTGATGAAATGGTGGATATGGGCAAACGGGCAGTGGAAATACTTCAAAAAGCTGAATCGGGGATGGAAATCAGCGTCGGTGTCTCAAAAAGCAGTTACGAAGGCTCCATCAATACTACAAACGGCGCAGACATGAGCGAGGAGAGTACCAATTTCTCCATCGGCGCCTCTATCGAGCGAATCGAAGGCGATGACATACTCATGCTCTGGCACAGCGATGTAAGTGCAAAGGTGGAAGACTTCGTCGAGGAAATCACCTCAAAGATAATCGAACGCCTCGAACTCTCCAGAAACCTGACTACCATCGAAGGCGGGCCTATGCCTGTAATCTTCCCCCCGAGAGC
>CAYWBA010000529.1:0-1999 GCA_964455955.1 uncultured Planctomycetota bacterium
CTCCGCCGGTTTCATAAACGGCGAGTGCGCCGAAGTACCAGTACATAAAGTCAACTTTGCTGCAGGCTGGCTTGTCGTATTCAGGCAGGTTTTTCATGAGTATTTTTATGCTCTTTTGCAAAACCGGGTCATCTTTAGGAGCGCCACAGAGGAGGCGGCAGGCAGCCGCCGCTGCAGTAGATGTAAGAGCTTCCAATTTGCCTGAAGCTGTGCCCTGGTTCGTCACGTACCCATCTTCGGACATGCGACTCTGAAGGAACTTCAGTGCTTTGTCAAATGTCTTTGGGGGTACAACGGTGGCTGGCTCAAACGCAGGTTCTACATCAGGCTTGAGATACTTCTTACTTATAGCCTTGAGCGCCTGCACAGCCCAGCAAGTAGTCAAGACGTCCGACTTAGGACCCCAGCTACCATCTTTGGACTGGGATGCTATCAGGAAGTCCGCGGCTTTCTTCAAAGGCAGTTTGAATTGGTTATCATTGGTCATGGTATGCACTCTTGCCAAAGCCAGCGTGGCAAGGGCATGGTCGAAGAGAGACTGTGGCGAATCTCCCGGGGCAAACTGGCCGCTCTTTTCCTGAGAGGTAACCAACCAGTCCAAGGCGCGTTTGACAGTTTCTTTGTACGACCATTTACGATGCGTGTAACCAATTTCAAGGAAAGAAATGATTGACAGGCTGGTAACCGTAAGGTCGCTGGCACCCTCTGCCAGCCCGTTACACTTCTTGCCTTTGGCGCCGTCACAATTCTTGTCAAATGCAGTTGCGCTCCATTTCCCATCTTTGTCTTGATGGAGATGCAGCCATTGATGAGGAGGGATGATAATAACTTTTCCTTCTTTGAATGACTCTTCCAGCTTCTTGTTGTATTTCTCGATAGCTTCCAGCCAGTCGCCGCCGCGCGTGTGGTGGAGGAAATTCACATCATTAATGCCGTAACCAATGTTGCTCGCAATTGTCAAGACAAGCTCCATGGATGCGTCGGGCGGGGGACAGAGCACGACCGGAAGTGACTTGAAGCTTTTCGTGGGACGAAAGTTGTCGCGTTTATCACTCATGTATTCAGGAAAGTCATCACTATGTTCTAACCCTGGATAAATGGGATAACCCGAATCATCGCGGAATATCTGAAATTCCTTCTCTGCTTGCTTCCTCCATTCATGGGGCTTGAGAACGCAGCAAAGCTTATTCATCCTTTGCTCTTCCGAAGCAAGTTCAATATCTATGAAAACAGTTTGAAGAGTAACTGGCAGCTTCTTCAAGGGTCGTGCCAGTTGAAACTCCAGGGGTTCTACAAGAAACAGAAAGACAAAACCAAGGCTGAAATCGTGCCCCCCTACTTTTACATCGTAGAATCCCGCTTCTTCGCAGAGGGTCAAAAGCTTATCAAAGGCCTTGTACTTCGCTCTTCTGCCGACTTCTATGAGGAGTCTAAACCCGTTTGTTTCTTTGGCCTTTAGGGTTTTGAGGAAGGTCCTTATTTTCTTTTCGGGAAGCGGCTCCGAAGGATAGATAAAGAGCACATCTCTGGTGCCCTCGTACGGGAGGGACAGGCGGATGGCTTGCTGCAGGTCAAGGCCTTGCTCGCGCAGGAACGCGAAAAGAAGCAAGAAATTTTTCGAGATGAGACCTTTCTCAATTGCTTTCAGCAACACAGGAATGGTCTCCTTCGGCACCCATGAGAGCGCCAGTAATGCCGACATTGTTATCGTGGAACTTTCAAGGTCGTCTGAGGGATAGGACTCGCAGCATGCATAGTTGACAAGAAAGGGAATTGGCTCTGTTTCTCCAAACCAAAATGTCAGACCAAATGAAGAATTTATTCGCTCAATGTCTATCGCCTTCTTATTTCTAAAGTGCTCAAGCAATATCTCTCTTTTACCGAGCCGAGCAAGTGAAATAGCCGCGGTTCTCCCCATGTCCAGCTCTTTAAGCAGTTTCGTCCATGCGTCGACACTACGGGAATTCAGCCTTTCAAGTGCATAAACAGCGAAGTTGAT
>CAYWBA010000530.1:0-1996 GCA_964455955.1 uncultured Planctomycetota bacterium
ACTCTCCTGCCGTTGCCTTGTTCCTGCTTCTATCTTTCTGCTGCCCGCTGGTAATTCAGGCATGACTGGCACTGCCCGCAAGGCTTTCGCCCGCCGAGATAGCAGTACCATATCAAGTCAAGCGGGGCGGATATCTCTTTGGCTATCTGCAGAATCCTTTTCTTGGAAAAGGAGGCTGTGTAACTCTCAAGCCTTACGCCGCTGAGCGTCGAGAACCGTAAAGCCTGGTTGGCAGCCGCAAGATACGGTATGCTGTTGTCCGGAAAGAGTTCCGCTTCATCCCGGTTGAGACCCGCAATAACAGTATCGAAGCCACGCGCTTCAGCCATGGCAGCCGCCACGTTGACAAACACCCCGTTGCGATTCGGCACCCAGACTGTTCGCGCCGCTTCCTGTACACTTGCCTTATCCGCCTCCCTGCCAGGCTGTGGGACTCTCGCCCTTGCGTCCACAAGCGCGCTTGAACCCAGTGCGCCGAGCCAGCCAAGCTTGATTACCTCGTGCTCTACATTCAGCTTCTTACAAATCCTGCGTGCAGCCGAGAGCTCTCTCTTGGAGGCCTTCTGGCCGTAGTCGAAGGTGACGGCAAGAACCTGTGCACCTTCATCAACAGCCTTTTTCAGGCAGACAGTCGAGTCCAGCCCGCCGGACAGAAGAACAACAGCTTTCATGCAGCCTCCAAACTTTCCGCGAACCTGTATAGTACCATGTTATTGCCGAAAGGTCAACCCCGTAACCTGCAGCAGGTAATAACAGCGAGCCTGTCTTTGGAAGTTTCAGAGCCGTCGGGGTTCTTACCTGACACCTGAGAACGCGATGTGCGCAATCAGCCCGGCAATCGGGGGGAAGAAGAAAGTACACGCAAGCCGGACAAGCGCGAACTGCCACCCGAGAATTCCCACCTCCAGGGGAAGCCGCGAAACGCCCCAGAGCGACCAGGATGTGAGAAAGGCGACCATAGTTCCAACTCCCGCGCCGGCCTTGAACAGGCCGGCTGCCACCGGCAGGCAGACGTAAGGCCCGCCGGGTATGAATCCCCCGGCAACCGTGCCTATAAGAATGCCTCGCAAACCTGACCCTTCTCCGACCCACTTCGAGAGAAGCTCTTTTGGCAGGAGGACCTGCGCCATACCGGCAGTGATGAATGCGAAAATCAGCAGCGGCAGGACCTCGGCCGTCATGACCGTGGCGGATTTGAGACCGGCCACATGTTCGCTCTGTCCCCTGAAGTATCCGGCAAGCACAAGCAGCGCTGCAAGTGCGCCCATTATTATAGTCGGGATAAGCATGGCTGATTTTCTCCCATCTTTCGCCATTTCGTTCTCCAGCAGGAGTCTGCGTGCAAAACTGCCCGGCAGTATTATCTAATATACGTAAGTCACCGGGCCGGGTCAAGCTTGACAAAGCGGTTGAGGAAGGTAGAATTATAGCAAGGGAGGGCAGATGAGACTCTGGGTAGTAGTTTTCCTCGCGGGCGCGGCCCTGGTCGCGCTCCACTTGGGCGTAAGCGTGGTGCTGTCGCAGTCCTACGGCGACAACGCTCTGGTCTGGTCTGACCTTACAGGCATATTCTTCATATCCATTGCGGCCGGGCTTGTTCTTGGCGGTTTTCTCGCTGCGAAGTTCCGGGCCCACCAGCTCCTGTTCTTTCTCTGCCTTGTGAGCGCGCTACTCGTTTTCCTGATTTCCTGGATTGCGCCCCACCTGCAGCAGTTTCTCCTCAGCAAAGACCTCGGGCCTTATGTATCTTCGATTCTGTTCTCCATTGTGCTGGTACTTCCCACAAGCGTCATGCTTGCCACAATTGCGCCGGCTGCGTGGAAAATCCGTGCCAGGCAGCTTGTCCGGGCCGGGGACCGTGATACTGCCCAAGGCACTGCACTGGCCCTGCGCGCTTTTATTATGATGCTTATGCTTGGCGGCGCGTTCGGCAGTTTCGCCACTCTGCTCGTCCTGCCGGTGGTGGGGCACTGGGGTTTCCTGAACGGTATCGGCG
>CAYWBA010000531.1:0-1977 GCA_964455955.1 uncultured Planctomycetota bacterium
GCCACGGTTGAAGGTGCCAAGTATATGCAGCGCACATACGGCGGACGCGGCATTTTCCTCGGCGGCGTCCCGGGCACCAGCCCGGCCCAGGTCCTTGTTCTCGGCGCCGGTATCGTGGGTAAACACGCCATGCAGATGGCGGTCGGCCTCGGTGCGGAGGTAACCATTATGACCCGCAACGTTAACAGGCTCCGCGAGATAGACGCAATATATGCGGGCCGCGTAAAGACTCTCAAGATGACACCCTGGTCCGTAAGGGAAGCAGTGACCCAGGCAGACCTGATTGTCGGCAGCGTCCTTGTGACCGGCGCCAAAGCCCCGTGGATTATTATAAAAGACATGCTCAAGACAATGCGAAAAGGCACAGTAATCGTTGACGTCTCGATAGACCAGGGCGGCTGCTGCGAAACCTCCAGGCCGACTACACACAGCGAGCCCATCTATGAAGTGGACGGCGTAATCCACTACTGCGTTGCGAACATGCCCGGCTGCGTGCCGCGCACCTCAACCTTCGCCCTTACCAACGAGACCACGCCTTATGCGCTCGAGATAGCCAACAAGGGCTGGCAGAAAGCTTGTCAGGAAAACTACACTCTTCGCACAGGGCTTAATACATGCGAAGGCAAGCTTGCTTACAAGCCCGTCGCGGATGTCTTCAACTTGCCCTACACCCCGGTGGACGAAGTTCTTTAAGAAAAAACAGGTTTTCAAAGTGCCGTGCTATATGTGAATCTTGCGGTACTTCATAGCGTCAAGCACCCGCTCCCTCGCCATCTGATTGGCAGCATCGCGCGGGTACATCTTCTTCTTGAACACCCGCTCAAGCACATCGCGTGTATTGGCGCTTACCGCGCTCTCGATTATGGGGAATACCTCGTTCTCAGTGCCATCGTGGTACTCAATAGCGCCGCAGATAACGCCGCCCGCGTTCGCGATGAAGTCAGGCACCTGCAGGATTCCCTTGTCGTGAATGACCTTCTCCGCCTCGGCGCTTATCGGGATATTCGCGCCGCAGATAATCAGCTTAGCCTTCACCTTCCCGACATTGTCCATGTTGATAGAGTCAGGCCTCGCGCAGGGCAGGAGAATGTCGCACTCGACCTCCAGGCAATCCGCCACCGAGAGCTTCTCGCCTTTCTTGTATTTCACGACTGAGCCGCTTTCGCGCTTCACTTTTTCAAGCTCGGCGCAGTCTATTCCATCAGGGTTGTAGATTGTGCCGGAAGTGTCGCTTGCCGCAACCAGTGTTGCGCCCTTCTCGCAGAGGAACTTCGCCGCAGGCCTGCCGACGTTGCCGTACCCCTCTATCGCAATCCTCGCCTTCCCCAGGTCAAGGTCCACGTACTCCTTGGCAACCTCCGTCGCAACGACGCAGCCCCACGCGGTCGCGCCTATCTCATCGAGCGGGATGCCGCCGAGGCTGCGGGGCAGCCCGACGCATCTGCCTATCTCGTCATAGACATAGCCCATCGAGGACTCGTCAGTACCCATGTCCGGGCCGGGAATGTAGTCCGTGAGGTCACGCATTGCTCTTGCGAACGCCCGGATAAGCTTCTCGCGCTTCTCTTCAGGCTGCTTGGGGTCGGCTATTATGCCGCTTTTACCCCCCCCGTGCTGCAGGCCGGCAGCCGCGTTCTTGAAGGTCATGCCCCGCGCCAGCCTGAAGACTTCCGTCGTGGTTACGTCGGGTGCCATGCGGACCCCGCCGATTGCGGGCCCGCGGGCGATGTTGTCAATGCAGATTATGCCGCGCAGCCCAATCTTCGGCTCATATACGTGGACTACCTTCGCCGGGCCTATGTCGTCGCAGTAATTATCCACCACAAACTTGCAAGGTTCCATCCTCCACCTCCATGGTAAAAAAAGACGCCTGTAGACTATTAGTCTAACAAGAGGAGCAGCATCATATTCACCCCACCGGATAGTGTCAACCAAAAACATGCCTGAGTCGTCCCAGTTTTGCAAGCCAAGAAACAT
>CAYWBA010000532.1:0-1962 GCA_964455955.1 uncultured Planctomycetota bacterium
GAGCTTCATTGCCGCTTCGAATTCTTCCTCAGCTCTGTTCTCAGGTTTCTCCTCTTGTTTTCTTATCTCTTCCTTTATTGACGCCAAAAGCTGGCGCGCTTCATCTGAGTGAAGGGTGTAGCCGAAATGTTCTACCCAATCGAGTAATCTTTCACGTGCAACTCCAGGGCTGCCTTCCTTAAGAGCAGTTTTCACAAGCCTGACTGTTTTGAGATACTCCTCGTGTGCGCCTTGTTCGTAGTAAACTCGCCGCATCTCACTGTCTATGCCGCGTTTCACAGACTTGTGGAAAGCGGGCTGGAGCGAGTCGAGTTTTCTGATGGCCTCCTCAAATTTGTATTCCTTCACCAGGGAACTGGTAACAAGCAAGAGCTTCTTGAGTTCGGCCTCTGCAAGCTGCTTGAGCCTGTCGTGGTAAAACTTCAGCTTCTCCTCTGCCTCTAAAATCACGGACTCCGGCAAGGCAGGCTTTTCCACAAAATCATTCAGTCTGGAAATCACCTTGTCGAGTTGCCCCGGGTCACTTCCCAAATATCCCGCTATTGCGTCCAGCTCGGCGCGCAGGGCGCGTTCTTTCTCCTGCAACCTGGCAGGAGGATAGGGTCCTGCTTCAGACGTTTCGGTGGCAACTCTGGTGCTGTCAGGCACGTCTGAAGCTTGCCCCTTCAGTTTTCCCAGCTCGTGCTCGAGTTCCGCCACGCGCGATTTGCTTGAACTGTACAGGCTGACGAGAATCAGCGTCAGTAGCCCTAAGATTATCACTCCAATGACTACGAGAACCGGTTTCAGGCGTGAAACAGTCTCTTCTGCTTCATGAACCTCGGCGTCCATGGAGGCATCTGTTTTTTCTCCCTTGAGCAGTCTTCTCAGCTCATCGGCAAGTTCCTTCGCGCTTCCGTACCTCTTGCGCTTCTCCTTCTCCATGCACTTCAAGATTACTGTCTCCAGCTCGGGGCTTACCCGCTTGCTTATCAGGGAAGGAGGCATCGGCTTCTGGAAGAATATCTTCCGGCATATCTGAAGTGGCGTGTTGCCTGTAAATGGAAGCTTGCCGGTAAAGAGCTGGTAGAGAATCACTCCGAGTGAGTAAACATCACTTCTGGCATCTATGTCCTTTATCCTGCCATCGGCCTGCTCCGGCGGCATATACGTGGGAGTGCCGAGTATCACCCCCTCCTGAGTCATAAGCGATAGATTCTCTGGCCCCCTTGCCTGAACCCTCTTGGCAAGGCCAAAGTCCGTCACCTTCGGCTCGCCGTCCTGGTCAATCATAATATTTTGTGGTTTCATGTCCCGGTGAACAATGCCACGCTTGTGGGCGCTGTACACAGCCTTGCACACCTTCTGCATGATGCGCAGTATCTCCCGCCTGGTCGAGCCCTCTTCTTTGACATAACTCAGGAGTGTAGGGCCATCGACGTATTCCATCACCATGTAGTGAAAGTCCCCTTCCACACCCACGTCGAGGACCCGCACTATGTTTCTATGGGTAAGGTTGGCGGCAGTCCGGGCTTCTCTCAAGAACCTCTTCTTGTCATCTTCGGTGGCAAGCTCGCCCTTGCTCATCACCTTCAATGCCACTGTCCGCTGAAGCTCCGGGTCATTCGCCTTATAAACCGCCGCCATCCCCCCTTCGCCTATCTTCTCCAGCAAACGGTACTTGCCGAGGATGCTGCCTTCTGATAACGATAAGACTGGCGAACGTCCAGAACTTGTTGTTATTCGAGGCGTTTCTCCACCGGTTGAAAGCACGATATCTACGCTTTCCTCATTGATGCTGCCATCCACGCTCGCTGTCACTACCTCGTCCGGCACGGTCAGAATCTCCCCACATAAAGCGCACCTGACCTGCGAACCCGCCTTGTAGTTGGAAACGTTGTACTGCGTAAGGCAGTTTGTGCAGACAAGTATCTTCTTCCCCTGCCTCGTAAGGATTTCCTGCACCTGCGGGGGCCTCAGATG
>CAYWBA010000533.1:0-1959 GCA_964455955.1 uncultured Planctomycetota bacterium
ACCAGCACGCCAAAGAGTGACTTCTCACCTTGCAGCACTCTCGAAATCAACTCTTTGTCAGAACTGGCCATTCCCTACACCCCGCCAAGATCATGACGTGCGGCGCCCACTCTATTCTAACACCGGGGATTACTTGATGAACTCCCCTTCCCTCAGGACACTCAGAACCATCTCTTCAAACGGCAGTGATGTTGAGGCCCCGAGCCAGCCCGCACCATGCCTGGCGGCAAACCTCTGTATCTCTTTCCCAAACTGCTCGAACTCTCTCGCGTAGGCATCCCGGATTTTCGGACTTATCGTCAGGTTCAGAGATTCGCCTGTCTCGCTGTCCAGCAGCTTGACGTCGGAAAGGAAATCAGGCTCCTTGTCCCGCGTATCGTGAAGGTGCAGCAGAAACAGGTCAAACTTGTTGTGAAAAAGAGTTTTCAGCCCTTTCTCGCAGCCTTCCGGGTCAAAAAAATCCGATATGACCACCGCCAGACCGGGCCTGGGCGCCTTCGCAACAAACGAAGCAAAAGAGCCGGCAAGATCAGTGCCTCTGCCCGGCCGCAGATTCTCCAAGAACTCCGTCACAGCAAAGACCTGCGACCTGCCTTTCTTAGGAGGCATATATGGCCCGAGCGCCTCGGAAAAGGCCCACACTGAAACACTGTCCATATTGGCAAGCGCAAGATATGCAAGGGCGGTTAGGGCGCGGCGGGCATAGTCGAATTTTACCGGTGAGCCGCCGAGCATTGACTTGGAAGAATCAAGCAGGAAATACACTGGCAGCTCCTGTTCTTCCTCGAAAAGCCGCAGCAGCAGGCGCTCCATGCGGGCGTAGAAGTTCCAATCCAGGTAGCGCAGGTCATCGCCGTGCTCGTAATCCCTTCGGTCGGCGAATTCCAGACCTGTGCCTATCCGCTTTCGCCGCCTCGGTTTTACCTTAAACCGATACAGCCGCCTTGCCACAGTTGCAAGATACTCGAGCTTCTTCATGAAATCTTGGTCGAAGAGTTGTTCACCCATACCACCGCCTAAACACATACCTGCCAGGTGAATTTCACAGCAATGTCCTAAGAGACTACCTGGTGCGAAAAAGATTGAGAAAACCAGCTACCTTTTCGTACGGAACCTCTATGCCATCCACTTGCTCAACGTGGAACCCATGCCAGTCCGAGCCGTAGGTAAGCAGCAATCCAAGCACTTTTGCAGTCTGCTCAAAATACAGAGAGAAAGCCTCACTGCGCCTCTTCCTGCAAATCTCGACCCCTCTTAGCCCGTACTGCACAAATTCTTCCACAAGCATGTCAAAGCTTTCAAGCCCCGGGTGTGCCCAGACAGGTATTCCGCCAACGCCAGCGATAAAAGAGATAGCGCGCTTTGGTGTGAGCAAGAGCGGGGGAACTATCCCCAGGGAAATATCCAGGTAGCGGTTGAAGGCTTCGTTGGTGGAGGAGACCAGCCCGTTCGCGACCAGTGCACGCGCCATGTGAGAAAGTGAAACGCTGTCCCCACGCACATGCTCCATTACCTGCTCAAAGCTGAGCTTGCGGCCATGCTTGCGCAGGTTTACAACACCAATCTTGGCCCGGTTAATCCTTTCCTGCTTGCGTTCCTCAAGAAATTCTTCGACGCTCTCGGTAATACCGCCGGGAAAGTAGCCGAGGATGTGTATCTCCTGAAGGTTGCCATGCTTCTTGCCAACCTTACCGGAATCATCACTTGTTTTGCTGTTGCGGTTAGAATCCACCCTGGCGGTGGTGGAGAACTCCACGCCGGGAATCAGCATCATTCCTACAGGGACGTCGTCCTTTACCGCCATATAGCCGCTTGCCGTCCCATGGTCGGTAAGCGAGAGAACTTCTACCCCAGCTACCGCAACTCTCTCCAGAACCTCGTGAGGAGAAAACAGTCCATCCGAGCACCAGGTGTGGACGTGAAGGTCAACCGTTATTGTCTTCTTGGCAGCAATACTTT
>CAYWBA010000534.1:0-1930 GCA_964455955.1 uncultured Planctomycetota bacterium
ACAGTGACAGGCTGGGCCGGCTGAAGATGCGTGTACCCGAGCGCGACGGTGTCCGTGTGCTTGCGGGCAAACTCCGAGAGGGCGCGCACAACGCTGACAAGCTGCGAGCTTGTCATCTTCGCCGCCTCGTGCATCAAGATAATGTCCGTGTTATCTGTCACAAAGGCGCTGGTTGCGCCGAGGTGAATAATGCGGCCGGCTGCCGGGCACTGCCGGCTGTATGTCTTGATGTGGGCCATGACATCGTGGCGCAATTCCTTCTCAAAACTCGCGGCCAGGTCGAGGTCCACATCGTCGGCGTGCTTGCGCAACTGCTCGATTTGCTTGTCTGTAATTCTCAGCCCGAGCTCTTTCTGGCTTTCGGCAAGGGCAACCCAGAGCCTGCGCCAGGTCCGGAACTTCTTAATAGCGGAAAAGTTGCGCCGCATAGTTTCAGGCGCATACCGCGCTACAAGGGGGCTTACGTATTCTTCGTGGTTCACAGGTGCAGATTTCCTCCCGTATAGACTCAGATAATGATTATATTACCCGCTGCAGAGCTGATGTGCAAGGGAATTCGGCAGTTCTGTAACTTGTGTCTTCGAGCAGTATCGCTATTTCTTGTCAGGGTGCTTTACGCTTGCCAAGAATTCTCACATTCCCTTTTCTGACTGTAAGGCCTTCCCTGTCGAAGTGCTCCATTACCGGTATGGCGAATTTGCGGGTAGTGCCGAGCAGGTTTTTCATGTCTGCGGGCGAAAGCTCATCCTTCTTGAGGAAATATTTCTTTACAGCCTCTCTCGCCTCTTGGAGCGCGGTCCTGTGGAGGTAGGTATTCTCGCCTATGCGCACAATGTCGCCCTTCTCAAGCATGTAGTCAAACACCTTCTTCACTTTCTCCTGCGGGCCTTTGACGCGGGCCTGCAGGTCGCCGAACGAAGGGCCGGAGAAGCGCTCCTCAAGATATATTTTCTCGATCTCGCATGCAAGCTCTTCCTCTTCCCTCCTGAGCTTTACCGTTCTGCCGGGAAGGGTAAGCCGCCCGGACGATAAACTCAGGCTGCCCTCTACTGCAAGCCGTCCCGCAGATAGATTGAGCACATCCTCGTCCACGTGCGTTAGATTAACCAGGTGCTTGGCGTCGCAGTGCAGCTTGAGGGGATTGCGCTTGAAAAAGCTTTCCAAAGTACGCAGGATACGCTCGCAGGCCCAAGAGATTCCCTCGGCATGGACATATCTGCGGCGCCTCGGTAATACGACAAGCTCGCCACTCTCAACCAGCTTCTCGATGACAGGTTCTATGAGGGATTGCGGCATATGTGTCATTTTCGGCAGCTTCAGAAATTCGACAGGCCGCGCAACCTGTTCCTTTATGAGGACAGAAAGCAGGGCCTGGGGATTCCCAAGCGCCTGATGCTTCTGGTGAACAAGCTTAACGATGCGGCTCCTGAGCTGCCTTGGCCTGTTCTGCGCGCTTCCCAGAAGCGGCCCGCCGCCGATTGTCACCAGCGGCGATTGCAGTCTCACTACGCATCTGTCGCCCATATCCACCACCACAGGGTCACGGAGGCTGTACTGGACATAGGCTGACTCCCCGGGTGAAAGGTTCTTTTTGTCAAGCAGAAGCATGACGCCAATCGCCTCTGCAGTGCCGACGTGCAGCCGGATATTTGTGCGCTTGCCCAGCTTGCCCCTGTTGCTCTGGAGATACTCGAAGTACCCATCGACAATCCTTACCGGCTCAAAATATCCCGGCGTGCAAACCACGTCGCCGCGGGAAATCTTGTGATAGTCCACATCAGAGAGGTTCAGGGCGGTGCGGTGCCCGGCACGCGCGCTTTCCCTTGGGCGCCCGTAAACCTGTATGCCGCGTATCCGCGATTCCTTCCTTTGAGGGACAACCTCCACCCTGTCGCCTACAGAGGCTTTGCCGGACACAGGAACACCTGTA
>CAYWBA010000535.1:0-1926 GCA_964455955.1 uncultured Planctomycetota bacterium
CGTCGTAACATGCTTTTGGCATAAGGACTTACAATAGCAGGCAATTCAAAACAGGCGAGCCTGTTTACAGATTTACAGGGGGTCTCTGCTACATTTGCGTGGGATAGCGTGAGTTTGGAAATGGCGCAACCTGTTGCTACATATACAGGTTGCGTCGAAACGCGGAGCGTGGGTACGTGTAACATCTTGTCCTGCAATGAGTTAGGGCGAATTCGAGCACTTTACAAGCCGCCTTGAAAAAGCATATTCACCACAGAGGCGCAGAGGCGGGCTTTGCCCGCAGCTCTACTGTTCTCCTGTTCTACTGCTCTTTTCTTACCTTTAACCTTCAACTTTGAACCTTTAACCCTTCTTCCACACTATTATACGCTTTCAGAGACGGAATGCTAGCTAAAATCCGGGAAAAATCCGGTAAGAACCGCCAATTCTTCATTTCTTGTCTTTGGACTTTAGTTTTTCAAGGAACGCTTTCGCTTTGGGGTCGTCAAGGTATCTTATGATTTCGATTGGTCCTGCTCCGTTCGGGTCTGTCTCCACCGCCTTGCATAACGCTTCAAACCATTTCTCTTTGTTCGGCGTATTTATCTTCCTGCCCATTCCGCCTGTTATCTCATTCAAAAATGCGGCTGAAGCTGCCCCTTTCACTCTCACAGATAAGTTTCTGTCAAGAAGAATTTGTACTACCACATCAACGGCCTCAGAATCTTCTATGTTCCAATGGGCCGCAAATAATACCCAATACCCTTTGAGGCTGGGCTGGCGTGGGTTCAGCATAATATCAAAGAGAAATCTTCTTACAGACTCGTATTCATAATAACCTGCTGACATGCAATCCAGCAATGCAGCATAATAGAATGCTTCTTTTGGGATTAGCCAGTTGGCCGCCCAGCAGTGGCGTACGTGTGGCTGCCACTGGTAGAACGTAGGAGATGCCTTCTCTTTGATAATGATATTCTCAATTCTTTCTCTGTCTTTCTTTAGAATGTTTATGATGCGTGTGACCATCCCGGCGCTTAGAGGCCTGTCTTTCAGAGGTCCCAATTTCTCATCCTTCATTATAATCCTTGTCTTCCACGTATGAGACGCAATAGCCCCGGCAACAATTAATCTCAATTGCCAATCATCCGGGTCAAGTTTCTCAAGCATATCAATCAACTCGTTCATTTCGTCTCTGCCGTAGAAGGCGATTTCACTAAGAAAGGAAGGAGGCCGAGAAAGAGGAGCAGAACTGAAGTGGGTGAGAAGGCTGTTGTGCAGTGTATCCGCAGGGTCGAGTTCTTTTGGGAATCTTTCTTCAACGGTATTTAATAGTTCACGGAAGAGAGATATGTCAGAATAAGCGAGTGTAACGATTTCCTTCATCACCCCCCGCCTCAGCTCATCCCACTTATTAAGATTCTGGACCCCACGAGGAGGAAGACCTAAAGGGTATTCCCTCAGAGCCTCATCAAAAAGAGTTCTGAGTCGCTTTTTCTTGTACTCTAAACTCTGCGGCCAGATTATTAGATATACAACTACTGCTGCTATCAGAATAGACGATATGATAATCAGTCTTTTAAGATACCTGCGTTTCATAGCCTTCTGCCCCGCATTGTCTGACCAGCTTGACCCCCCCGATACACATTGCACATGTGCAAGCACTCTGTGATAATAATACGATGTGTACGCCGATTGTCAAGTGATATTTTTCCTGAATTATCACCCGTTGCCCAACCCGGAGTTGCGTCAGATACCGACGCAAGCCCACCCAACCGTGCAAACCATCCGTGAAACCCGTCTGTAAACGTCTGTAAATAGCTTGTGTGGGGGGCAGATATCGTAACCTGCTTTTGGCATAAGGACTTACAATAGCAGGCAATTCAAAACAGGCGAGCCTGTTTACAGATTTACAGGGGGTCTCTGCTACATTTGCGTGGGATAGCGTGA
>CAYWBA010000536.1:0-1897 GCA_964455955.1 uncultured Planctomycetota bacterium
CGGCTACTGCGCTGTTCTTGGATTTCTCAAAGAGATGTTTGCGCTGGTTGTCTATCTCGGGACAGAAGGCCTCAGTGTGCACCAGAAGATGCAGTCCGGTGAAATCGGGCAGGGTGGCGATGATGCCATGTTCGCGCAGCGGTGACTGATATGCTCTTTTGAAAACCGGAGAGAACTTCAATCCGAGGATTTGGCTGTCATCAAAGAACTCGACCTCAGTTTCCGCGGGCGCAACGCATGGCCGCAGTTCAGGAGTTACCTCCCGGGCTTTGCACCCTGGTTTCTCACACAGGCGGAGGCTGTTTTTCTCACGCAAGCGCTTGAACAGAGCGTTGAGGTATGCCCGCGTTTCAGGGAGAATCCCGACTTGCTGACTCCGCGTGAAGAAGGGCTTCATCTCGTGAGGGTAAGGAAACCTGATTCTCTTTGGGAAGACCGGTGGCTCGAGCCTGCGCCGCTTGAGGAAGAACCTGCCCCTGAACCTGTTCACACAGACGAGGTGCTGCTGGCAAGAGTGAAGAAGGCGGCAATAAGGAAAGGCGGCGTGTGGGAAGGTGATTCCTTTTACGTACCAGCCTTGATAGAGGACAAGGACCGTCCATACTATCCGCAAATGCTTCTATGGGTGGACCGCGAATCCGGCTTTGTTTTGGGCACCGATATGCCGAGTCAATCGAGGGATATCAACCAGCATCTCCTTAAGCATTTCTTGAAAGCGGCCGAGAAGTTCGAGGCGTTGCCAGCAAGCATTGCGGTGAAACGGGAATCTGCGCGCATCGCTCTCAAGCCGGCTGCCTCTTATCTCGGCATAGACATCTCTCTGGAGCGCGACTTGCGGACGCTGGAGACGGTCAAGTCAGATCTGTTTGAGAAAATAATGCGGCGTTGACTGGAAGTGGAGGTGTGGGAATGAATCCTGAGGATATCGACCGTCTTCCCTTTGTGAACAGAAAGGTATCGGATTTCAGAGATAACTTGTTCTTCAAAGATACGGCAAGACTACTTGATAACATAGGGAATAAGAAGCGCAGAGATATGTGCAGCTGTATTAGCGAGGATGTTGTGACATGGAATGTCTTCTGTGGTTTGATGTCAGAAGAACCGATAAAAGGCGTTGTTAGTTTGCCTGACCTCATTACAGGCAAAGGAATAGAGATACCGCTGAACGAGAGCAGATTTTTCTTCTGGAACAAGGATTTGGACGGGCGGAAGTGGACTGAACTGTATGAGGTTCTGCCGCGAGTTGAGGCTAACCCAAAGCGACCTACCGAAGTGGATGCGGCGCTTCTCAATAGAAGTCACCGATTGGTGGTGTTCTTTGACTGCAAATTGACTTCAGAGCATGTTCTCTGCGGCGCACCATTTGGACAGCGACGAGAGTGCCGCCTACATAGACGCAGCCAAAGAGACCCCAAGTATAACGGTTGTAGTTACTGGGGAGATAAGAACCCGGAAGAACGATACGGTTGGCGCGAAGTAAATTTTGTACATAAATATTTCGTCCCCCAAGTCGCACGTGTTCCCAAGAGAGACTGGGAAAAGGAAACCGACAAGGAGGAGACAAAATATCTCCCATTCTGCTGCCGATACTACCAGATGATGCGAAACTGGATAGTCGGTAATGAGGTTGCTAACTCACTTGGCTTTGAATTCCGTTTAGTTGAAGTAGCCTCGGAAGGCTGCTTCGAGAAGAAGCTTTATCGCGGGTTCCGTGACGCGATAATCAATGATCGAGAACACTTCCACTTGATAACATGGCAGGGCGTTATGGAAGCAGAAGGCACTCCGGATGCGGTAAAGAGATACTTACAGAAGCACAGACTTATCAGGATGTAACTGGTTTCGCATCTACAAGGAAGCGACTGTCCTGTTCCCATTGTATCGTCTGTAAGCGGTT
>CAYWBA010000537.1:0-1894 GCA_964455955.1 uncultured Planctomycetota bacterium
TGGACATTGACAACCACGTAACTCCTTAGTCGATAAGGATGTTACGGCTTCGGTGCACCGGTTTCCTAATCCTCTTCCTGATCTTCGGACTACTTGTCGCGAATTGTGGCAAACTATGGTATAGACCTGCCGTTTCAAGCTGATAAGGTTGCCAAAGGACAGACCTGCGTCAGAATGATTATGGTGCCCCTGCGCTCACTCATTAACTACGTGCTGGATAGGCCAACAGAAGGAACGAGAAAGGCCAGAAACAAGGCCAGCAGCAGGCATAACATTCTTTTAAAACGCAGTCCTCTCAATTCTCTCCCCCTTCCATCTCTAAGTGTCACTTATCCTCTGCATTGCGAGTAATGAAATCTCCTGAATCCCGCTTTGTTGGCGGCAGAAAGAGCGTGACCAGGTACGCAATCGAGGCGAGGATGACCACGCCAACTCGATACGTTGCATCCTTCTCCGGCTGCTCAACAAAGCAGGTGAAATAGAATCCCAGGACGAATATGGTCGAGGTCAGAGCTGTAATCCAGGCGGCGAGGCATTTCTCAAGACGAAACAAAAAGCCTGCCGCGATGGCGGCTACGCCTGTCACCAGGCAGAAGAACAGAGCGTTCGGCTTGAAAGCTTTGGCTTCTATTCCGCTTTGCAGGCCGGTCCAGATAACCAGCAATCCGTACAGAATAGAAAATAGCCACTTCATTCAGTACCCTCCCGAAAGACCCAAGACAATCATTACCAAACCGCTGATTACCAATCGCCTTTCTGCTCCAGCACGAATACGAAGATGCTTTCCCCTGTGCGTGTGCTGATGTCCTCGTGAACGCTCAAGACCTTGATTCCAACAATATCCTGTATCTCCCCAACCAGTTTGTCTCTTACTTTCTCAACCCATTCGGTGCGGAGTTCCTTGACCAGATAGGTGTTCCACTGCGCGGGGGTGGTCCCCTGAATCAGCGTCTTCTCCATCACCGTAAGAACTTCCTTCAGCCGCACGACAACGATGTCATCAATCAGGTAAGTGCGCGCTTCCAGAGGTCCGCGTCCCGCATACTCGCGTTCGCAACGCACAACGGCATTGCCAATGCTGTCCTCCAATTGTCCTTTTGTCATCGTTTCTCCCGCCTAAAAAATAAAGGTCAAAGCATTTACACTTTGCTTTGACCCACCCCTCCGGAGACCTGTTTTCAGTGAAAACCTGTCTCCAGACAAATCGGCCTTGTACTTGCACGGAGGCGCTGACACAATCCTCCAGAACCTAAAGCAATTCCCGTGCCAGTCTGGTAATTCGCTGCATTGCGATTCAGGGGAAATATGTCTAACTGGCGGTTCGTAAGGATGTTACGGCACGCGCGGTAAGCACCAGGCATCTTTGCTACAAGCTGGCCATGTGCAGATATTGTGACCCTCTGTATCTTTTTTGGACAGCTCCGACTTGCAGAAATTCTACCCTATTTCGCGGAAGTTGACCCGCCGATACGGAATTTATCGTTCCTGTTTATCGAACTTCGGCTGCACTGAAATATGACGCGCCTGTGTCCTTCTACAGATATGGCACCAGGCGCGACATCCGAATACGGAAAATTAACGGACATAATTGAGACAAAACTCTCCCGTGTCCAGGCATTGTAACGGAAATCGTGCGAACTGCCGAAGAACTTGCCAAGTTGCCTGCTGCCGCCGAGCAAGAACTATCTCAAGACGGACAACAATTCTGAATCACATCCATGCTCTTCAACAAGAGATGGCACAATTCGATTCGACCGCTCCGAAAGCGGAAGCGGAATATGAAAAATTCCAAATACTTGAAGTGGGAAAAGATTCACCGGTTGAAAAGCATTTTTGTGAACTGGTAGAGAAATTGAAACCTTTGGAGAAGAAATCCAACAAAAAACTAAAAAAA
>CAYWBA010000538.1:0-1889 GCA_964455955.1 uncultured Planctomycetota bacterium
AGGCCGATGAGCTTCGCTCGAAGGCCAAGGAACTCGAGCGGACCGCCAAGCAGGCCTTCGTAGAGGCGGTTGCTCCCTACAGGGCTGAATGCAAGCGAACTGGAGCCGAGTGCGAGTTCGCCGGCAGCAAGAGCGGACCTGTAGCGCCGCGCGTCAGGTTCCTTCTGTCCAAAGAGAAGGATGGCCTCAAAGTGATGGTCAAAGGCCGACCTGAGACGGAGGAGGTTATCCCCTTCGAGGTGCTCAAGAAGTCGGTCAACAAAGCAGCCTGGGCATACACAGACAAATATGTGGGGACCAAGGAAGTCGCCGGCAATAAAGGTGCCGGCCTCGGCCACAGGATGCGGAAGCTCATCAAATAAGGAGATGTACAGAACAAGCGGCGGCGGCCGGGTGAGTCACAAGCTTGCCCGGCCGCCCGCTGTATTTAAGGAGAAGACTGTGATGCCGAAAAAAATACTTATCGCTGACGACGATAGCGGAATACGCAACCTTATCGCGGCTGCGCTGTCGGGCAAGGACTACGACATTGTCGAGGCTGATGATGGCGAAGCCACGATTGAGCGGCTGCGTTCCGGCTGCTTCGACTTGTTGATAGTCGACTACCGGATGCCGAAAGCCGATGGCCTTGAGGTGATTGAAGAGGCGATTTCGCTGAACCAGGACATGCCGGTGATACTCATATCAGGCAACCTGCCGCCGGAAGTCCAGGATAGAGCGGCAGGACTTACAACTCACATCTTCGACAAACCATTCAGGCTTGCCGACATTGTCGACGCGGTTGTAAGGCTGTTCGACTGAGCACATTTCCAATTTACATTTCACCAAGGGGTACATCTCCCCCTCTCTCCTGCCGCAGCATTTTTCAGGTTGACTGCGTTCATGTAGGTAACCGCCTGCGTGCGCTGATGCGTTCCAAGTAGCCTTTTGCCTCATTCTCGCAGGAGAGTCCCCCCAAGCAATCTTGCTTGGGGAGGGGTCTCAGTCCCGTAAGGCAATTCTCTTCGGAACTCGTATATCCCTAAAATAGTCGCGAGTGCCACCTCTTTGTAAAGTTTCGCTTGACAGGAACGGATAGCAACTGGTAGCATCCCAGCTCTTTTTTTCCGTAATCGTCGGTTACCATTGGTATTTGAGGAGCAGCGGATGACATCTAACGAAGTAATGACTATCGATGAGCTTTCAGTGTACCTAAAGGTCTCCAAATCCACATTGTACAAACTGGCACAGGAAGGAAGCCTGCCGGGGCAGAAGGTTGGCAAACACTGGCGGTTCCACAAAGGCGCTATCGAGGAATGGCTCCGGCGGCAACCGGAGCGCAGCAGGCCGAAGTCAAAAGAAAAACATCGTAATAAAGGGATGAAGCTTGCGAAGCGTAGCTAAAAAGTCAGAAACGAATCGAGCAAACTTTGGCATAACCGAGCCAATTCAACTATACAGAGCGGGAACGTTAGTCTCCAGCCTGCTAAGCGCTTTCGGCCGCTCGCCAAGAGAAACGCGAGTCACAGCCTTCTTGGGTTACCTCATTGCTTTGCGGCCTGAGGCCTTCATGTCTCTATTGGGATTGGACTGCCGTATTACCTCGGTCTCCCTTGAAAAAACCGAAAAGGAAGGTCGTACAGATATTGCGATAGAGACAGACAAGGGAAATTGCGTCATCGAGGCAAAACTCGGGGCATTGAACCCGACGGAGCAGGTCACTAAGTACGATGCCAAGTGGCGTATAATCCTGTCGGGGTTGCCTGGAACTCCGCAAGGGAAAACTCCGAGAGGTCTCCAATATGTCAGCTGGCAGGATGTTGCTGATTGGCTGAGTAAAGCCGCCAAGCAAGGGCCATCATACTTCAAGAGCTTGTGCTTGGACCTTCGTAGGCACATGGAGGAGCAAA
>CAYWBA010000539.1:0-1881 GCA_964455955.1 uncultured Planctomycetota bacterium
CAGTTCATATCCATAGAGCACGGCGGCAAGTCGCTTCTCAAGCTCACCTTCGAGCGGATAAAAGACACTATCCCGCCTGCCCGTATCTATGTAGTAACCCTGGCGGCACAGCGCGATGCCACGGCAAAAGAGCTGCCCGAGCTTAGTCTCGAAAACATTCTCGCAGAGCCCACGCCCCGGAGCACGGCGGCCGCGATAGGCTACGCCGTTGTGCAAATTAGCCGCACCGACCCGCAGGCCGGATTCCTGGTGCTGCCTTCAGACCACCTGATTGAAGACACGGACAAGTTTATCTCCACCGTTACGGTCGGTGCGCAGGTGGCGGCAAAGACCGACTCGATAGTCACGTTCGGCATTGTACCGGGGCACCCCTCGACCGCCTACGGGTACATAAAGAAAGGCGCCGAGCACGCCGACATCGGAGGGACAAAGACTTTCGATGTCGAACAGTTCAAGGAGAAACCCGACCCCGCAACAGCGAAGCAGTACGTGAACTCCGGAGAGTATCTCTGGAACTCGGGTATGTTTATTTTCAAAAGCACCAGCTTCCTGCGCGAGCTTCAGAAATACTTACCCAAACACCATGAGGCGCTTATGAAAATCCAGGCCCACATAAAGGCGCGTGACGAGGAAACAGTTACAGTCAAGGAATACTGGGCCCTGGAGTCCATCTCAATTGATTACGGAATTCTCGAAAAGGCGGAGGATACAAAAATGGTTGAATCTGAATTTGACTGGAAGGATGTGGGCTCCTGGTCCTCCATGGAGCAGGTCCTCGACAAGGACGGCGACAACAACGCGGCAAAAGGCGATAACGTTGTGCTCGAAGCAAAGGACAACGTGATAGTCTCCGAGGACGGCATCATTGCCGCGGTCGGCGTCGAAGGCCTGGTGATTATTCACACCCCGAAAGCCACCCTCGTCTGCAGGAAGGAAGACGCCGAGAAGGTGCGCGACGTCGTTGAAAAGCTCAAGGAAAAAGGGCTCGAGCAATACCTGTAAGCAAGCCGGAAGGGGTGTAACTTGGCACGTTCCTGGATATCCGAGCTTTCCGACGGCGGCAGCTTCAACGAGATATTCCTTCTAAGCAACATCCAGGAACGCACCACGAAAGATGGCTCGCCCTACCTGACAATGGTTCTCGCAGACAAGACCGGGTCTCTGAAAGCCATTCTCTGGAACGCTCTGCCTGAGGGCAGCACGGTGGCGAAAGACACCTTCGTGAAGGCCAAGGGCGTTGTCGGCACCTACAACAACCAGCTTCAGTTGCGGCTCCTCAAGCTCGACCCCTGCCCCGAGGAAGAAATCAAGATAGACGATTTCCTGCGCAAGACTGATAAAGATGCCGAAAAACTCCTCTCCAAGATTACCTCGATTCTCTCCGAGATAGAGGATTCACACCTGGGCGCGCTTATGAAGTCTTTCCTCGCCGACAAGGAGTTTATGGAAGGGTTCAAGCGCGCACCGGCAGCCATGAGCATGCACCACCACTACATCGGCGGCCTGCTCGAGCACACACACAATACAGTCCGGCTTTGCAAAGCATTCTCAATAATATATCCGCAGGCCAGCGCCGACCTCCTTGTGGCCGGCGCGTTTCTGCACGACATAGGCAAAATACAGGAGTACGACTACAGCCGCTCCATCTCCTTCTCCACAGTCGGCCGCATGAAAACCCACCTGGTGCTCGGCTGTGAAGCGCTGCGCGCGCACACATCGAAACTGCCCGATTTCCCTGAAGAACTCGCCGTCAAGCTGGAGCACATGATTCTTTCACACCACGGCCAGAAAGACTGGGGCTCGCCTGTTGAGCCGATGTTTGCCGAGGCAAGCCTCCTGCACTTCGCAGACAACCTCGATGCGAAAAACTTTATGTTCGAT
>CAYWBA010000540.1:0-1871 GCA_964455955.1 uncultured Planctomycetota bacterium
AGATTAACTTTTTATCAGGTTTGCCTTTAAGTAGTATTTTCGGGATATTTGCCCTACCTGTAGAGGAAGTAGAGTCCGACTGCGATTATCAGGACGGCGGCGACTTTTCGCAGCGCGTTGGTGGCGGCGGTAAGACCTTTTGACTCGATAATCCTCTTCGCCGCGCCCATCGAGGTTCCCGCTACAAGCAGCAGCGATGAATGCCCGAGCGAGTAGACAAGCAGCATGAGCGCGGCATATATCACAGACCCTTCCGTCGCTATCAGCACCATCAAAACCGCGACAATCGGCACAGCGCAGGGGGTCGAGATTATGCCGAAAAGCATGCCAAACGAAAATGAGCTTATAATCCCGCGCTGCCCGGGCTTGATTCCCTGCGGCACAGGAATGCCCAACTGCACAACGCCGAGCAGGTGAAGTCCCATAACCACGCACACCCCCACCACGAGGTATGTCCAAAAATCCCCCACCTGGCCGAGGAGCGAGCCGGTCAGCCCGGCTATTATGCCGAGTATCATAAACGTAACTGACAGCCCGAGCACAAAAAACAGCGAAAACAGGAACGACTTTTTGAGGCCGCTCGCCTCCTTGTAGCCCCCTATAAAGCCAATTAGAAGCGGGATTGTCGCAAGCACGCAGGGGTTCGACGCGGTAAGAAAACCCATAACAAAAACCAGTATCATTGCAAGCCACGAGCCGCCCGCCACCATCCGCTTGACTTTGAAAGTGAAGGTCGCTTCCCCTTCGTAGGTGCCTTTCTTCTCGACCGTCTGCAGGATTTCAAGCACCCTCTCCCTGGAACAAGACCCGGGGTCAGGCCGGTAAACCTCCTCGCCTTCAGTATTGAAGTATACCTGCTGCGGGATGCTCTTTATTCCATACTCGCGCGCCGCGGCGGGGAACTTGTCAATATTTACAAGAACTATCTCGTACCTGTCGCCAACCTCTTCTTGCAGTTCTTCCAGAACCGCTTCTATTTGCTTGCAGGAGGGGCATATCCCCCGCCCAAAGTCGGCGATTACCACCTTGCCGGAGGCCTTCGCCTTGGCAAGCGGGTCAGTCAGTTGAGCACGCACCTGCCGGACCCACTCGCGGTTCTTCCTGAGCTCTGCCCTGGCGAGGAGTCCGGCCTTGTACTTTTTAAACACCTCGTCCGCGGACGCTTCAACACCTTTTGTTACGTATACCTTGAGTGCGTTAATCAGTATCGCTTCCCGCCGTACCTTTGACTTCCCCGAGATGTTGGGAAGAGCCTCTTCCGGCAGCTTCCTGGCCTCTGCAAGAAGAAGGCGTTTTTCCACAAGCTTCTCCAGCGAGCCCTCGGGGTCTTTTGACCAGACCTCTCGCGTCCTCTGCGGCAGGGAATTCAGGAAGGCTTCCAGGTCCACTTCAGTAACCTTTATATCACGTCCGCTGGCAAGCACTCCTTCAGGCAAATCGGCAAGACAGGGCTCCTCACCCCGCGTGCTGCGAAGATATACACCGGCACCCACAAGCACGAACACTGCAGTCGCAATCGCCAGCTTTACAATACGGCGACCTGTCACCCTCCGCACCCCCTATTGCTTATGCTTTTCCAGAAGTCCCTTTATCTTCTCGACACTCGGCACCTTGCCAACAGCTACCACCTTGCCGTCTATGACAAGCCCCGGAGTCATCAGAACCCCCCGCTTGGCTATCTCGTTGAGGTCTGTCACATGCACCACCTCAGCATCCAGGCCAAGCTCCTGGACAGCCTGCCTGGCGTGTTCTTCCACTTTCACGCATTTCGCACACCCAACGCCAAGAACTTCCACGCGCAATTTATACCCCCCTCTACTTTATAAAATACTGCAGTATATCCATCATGCAACTGTTTAGAGCAAAACAAC
>CAYWBA010000541.1:0-1870 GCA_964455955.1 uncultured Planctomycetota bacterium
CCGCATATCAGCTCTTGATTCATGGGCAAAGCATGAGTGCCGCGTGCTGGAGGTTATCAAGTATGCCTTGAGAAGAATGCAGTCGGAAAAGCTGCTTCCTAAGCCCGAAGACGAACTCAACCGAAAGCTATATTTCTATATCAATCGTGCTAACCGCGAACTGCTGGAGCACGGAAAAGGAATTCATTCACCGATTGCATATGAATGTGCAAACCAACCGGTGGTTGACGATGAAACCCGTGCTGATCGGGAAAACAAACGTCCCGACTTCCAGTGGGGGTTTATCAACATGCAGGAGCCTGACCGGGATAGGGCTTCCATGTATTATACCATTGAGTGTAAGAGATTGGGTGCCCCGGAGAGGTCCAACTGGGTTTTCAACGAGAATTACGTTTTGCATGGCATATTGCGCTTCAAGAACCCGGACTTCGGTTATGGTAAGGGTACGCCTTCTGGCGCCATGGTTGGATACGTTCAAAGCATGGAACTTCACTCGATATTAGAGGAAGTAAGCAACGCTTGTCGGGATAATAAAATACTCAAGCTGATAGAGCTCACTCAAGATGGCTGGCAAGAAGGAAGTGTCAGTAGATTGGAGCAGCAACTCCAGCGTCCCAAGGTTCCACCTGTAGTATTCTGTCTGCGTCATCTGTGGCTTGACATCCGCTCTCATTATCATTGATACTACACTTTTCTGACGTTATATACGACTTTCATTTGGGGCGTGGGGGTTCTAAAAAGGAGAAGGGCGGCTTATGAGGCCGCTTTTGTGCTCTCTGTTTTATGCAAACGTAAGTGAGGGTTGTCGCCAGGGTTTTCGTTCAGAGCGAAAACTCAAGAAGCGCCTCGAGTAAGAATCACGGCGGGGATGGTGGACAGCAGTATCTTAAAGTCGAGCGCCAGGGACCAGTTGTCTATATACTCAAGGTCCAGTTTCATCCACTTGTCGAAATCAATTGTGTTCCTTCCGTTGACCTGCCACAGGCAGGTAATACCGGGTTTCATGCTGAGACGCCGCCTCTGCCATCTCTCGGGCAGCTTCTTTATCTCATCAACGGGCAAGGGTCGCGGACCAACAAGACTCATACGGCCCCCTAAGACATTAATAATCTGCGGGAACTCGTCAATACTGAGTTTTCGCAGGACCTTGCCGAGCTTTGTCAGCCTCGGGTCGTTTTGTATCTTGAATACAGGCCCGTTCATTTCATTCAGAACTCTGACATCTTCTTTCTTCTCTTCAGCATCCCGTTCCATTGTCCTGAACTTAATAACTCCCAGCTCCTTGCCGTAAAGCCCTGAGCGCTTCTGGACGAAGAAAACAGGCCCTTTTGAAGTCAGCTTGACCAGGAAAGCTGTAAGAAGTAAGACAGGCGAGAGCACAATCAGGAGAACCAGGCTTACCACAAAGTCCAGCACTCTCTTGGCTGCTACCGCCGCGGGGCTGTGTGGCGTAGAGGTGAAGGTGAGGAGCGGCTTTCCGCCGACGGATTCCGCAAAGCCCTTGGAGAAGGACAGGCCCGCCACCTCGATGTCGAGATAGATTTTAGTTCCCGTCTCCTCACATTTTTTAATAGCGTCGGCCATATCCGCAACCCTGTCTGCCGGAACGGAAAAAACGACGCTGTCCACCTGCTTAGTGTCAAGTATTTCCGTCATGCGTGAGGTGTCGCCGATTACTGGAACCGGGTTTGGGCCCATGCACTTCTCTGGACTGTCAATGCAGAGAACACCGACACACTCCAGTCCATAGCGGTCCTGTTGCCTGATAACGTTTAGAAACTCCATCGCTTTCTGGGCCGTGCCGACTATGAGGATTCTCTTGGGGTCAATCCACTTATTGAAACTCTTTCCGAAGTACCTGGCGGACCTG
>CAYWBA010000542.1:0-1835 GCA_964455955.1 uncultured Planctomycetota bacterium
ACAAGCTGCTATGGCCATGTCCACGTAGACAAGAATGTAGTTTTCGCAGATTCGGTACCCGGTGTAGGCGCCCAGATACACGGCTTTATGACTTCATGCAACAAGTTTACCTTCAACAGCAACGCAGAGCATGAAACAGTGTTCCACCAGGGATTCGCAGATGACCTCGGTGCTGACGGCTGGATAACCCTTCCTGACCCACAGGCACTTGAAGACTACAGGGATGACACAGGTGCTTTTGATGTCGGTGGAACTTCACTGTGGCAAGATGGCACGAAGGAGCTGCGCAAGGGGCCAGGCGGGTTTGCCGTTACCGGCAATGTCCGCACATACATAGAGCTGATTTACGACCAGCCCACAAATACCCAGTACGTGAAGTTTACCATAAGGGACACCTCAGGAGGCCTTCTCTTCACCAGCACCCAGACGCCCGACTATGAGATGCCCGACCCTGCGTTTATTCATGTGGAAAAGACCATATACGGCCTGAAGGGCGAGCTGCACAACGCCGCAACCATAGTCGCAGGCACCAAGACGGACAACTCCGACATCTATTTGACTGCTGACATCTACTACGTTGATGATGAAGGCGACCACCCGATGGTCTTCGACCCCGGCAACCCCGCCAATGACAATTATCTTCCCAACCCCAACTACGACGGAAATGCAGTCCTCGGCATAATTGCTCACCAGGATATTCTTTACTCAGGGGCCGAAGATGACAAGAACCTTGAGATAAATGGCGTGGTAATGGCACTGGACGGGTTTGTCAAGTGGGGCGGCTCGGGAGACAAAGACCATCTGCGCATCTTCGGTGCGCTTGTCTGCGACAACGGGAGTTACCGCTACACCGGCGGGTCCGGATACAACAACAGCGGCGTTTACTACTACGATGACAGGCTTCGCGTTACTCCTCCTCCAAATTTCCTTCCTCTCTGTAAACCTCTTTTCCTCGGCTTCGAGGTGGTAAAGTAGTGAAAGCCATGAATACGTGCCGACAGGAAGGGATGACTATTATCGAGGTCATGATAACACTTACCATCGTGACCTTGATGATTGGGCTTATTACAGGTGTTATGGCCAACTACCTGCGGATAACCGCGACCTCGCGGAACACAGTTAACATTATCGGTTGGCATGAGAAGATACTGCGCGGGTTAAGGGAAGAGCTGCGTCAATCTTCAGCCAACAGGTTGAGCCAACAACAATGGTGGATTGAGGGCGGCGGCAGCACGCTGCGGCTGCGTAAACTGGAAAACTTTGCTCTTGATGGCGATGGCAACCCGCTTTTTACATGGTCATCTGATATTGTTTATACTCTCGATGCGGACGGAACTGTGAACCGCACTCAGGATGGCGTTACAAATGGAATTGCCTCGTATGTCACGGAGCTGACCTTTACCGAGCTGGCGAACGGCCGCGTGAAAATCAGGCTCACCAACCAGCTTGGCAACCCGGATTCTGCGCAAAGCTCCACGCTGACTACAGAAATAGAAGTTACGCCCCAGAATTAACTCCCGCCCCGCAGGCAGTCATTTCCGCCGCTTGCTTTCGAGAAGTTCCTCCATAAGCAGCCTGACCGCGGTTTTAAGCTGGACATCCTCGCCCTTCAGGTTATCTGCCGGCGAGTTGTCAACCCGCAGGTGTGGTTGCCGGCCCCTGAAGTCGAGGTTCTCTCCATCCAGAGTCCAGGCACCGACTGCGGGCAGACGCAGCCTGGAACTGTCGAACAGCTCCACCGCCGAGGTTCCGATACAGCCCCCTGCAGTTGGCATGCCGACCAGCTTTCCAAGCCCGAGGCGGCGGTAGCCTTCCGCAAACACTTCCGCATTGGA
>CAYWBA010000543.1:0-1835 GCA_964455955.1 uncultured Planctomycetota bacterium
TGCTCTTCCTCTTCTTCTTCCTTCTTCTTTACGGTCGCGTCTGCTTCCTTGAGACTCTTCTCGCCTGCTTTCTCTATGTCGTCCTCGATACCCTTGAGCCCTTTCTTGAACTCGACAATACCTTTCCCCAGGTTCTTGCCGACCTGTGGAAGCCTGCCGCCGAAGATGAGCAGCGCTATCCCGCCGATAATCGCAATTTCCCAGATACCAATTCCTCCAAGCATTTCTTTCCTCCTGCAGCATGAAGGTTGTTTTTCTCTCAAAACCGTCCCATAGTATAGCCGTCTTGCGGGAAAGAATCAACCAATTATTTCGCCTCTCTCGCGTCACGCCTAAATTCACAGAAGAGTTGTTGACAGTCTCCGCAGTGAAGGCTATTTTATGGAGTTCATATGGAAACCAAATCATTGCCCGTGAACTGCTGCGCGACGGGCCAGGCAGGCTGGACAGATGATTGACGACCCACAAGACACGAACGCCAATGAGCACCTCGGCGGGCCGGCCATGACCCTCTCCGAGCACCTCAACGAGCTGCGCGCCCGCATGATTAAGGCCCTTATCGGCATAGGTATCGTTCTTGCGGCCTGCCTCCTCTACCAGGACGAGATAATGTGGATAGTCACAGGCCCCCATCGCAAGGCTATGGAGGGCCTCAAGGAGAAGTTGGCCGAAGACCGTGAAAGTCCGAAGAAGGGAGAACTGACCAGGGCGCAGAAGATTCTGGCCGCCATAAAGAGGCTCAGGAAGAAAGACCCCGCGGCCGCGGCCGCACTCGAGCTGGTGGCGGGCGAAGTCGTGGACCTCAAGGAAGAGGGGCAAAAGCAGCTCAGGACGCTCAAGACTCTCAAGTACCAGGAAGCGTTTATCTCGTATCTCAAAGCATGTTTCGTCGCCGCGCTCATACTTGCCTCGCCCTGGGTCATCCTGCAGTTCTGGGGCTTCATCGCCGCCGGGCTTTACCGCCATGAAAGACGCTATGCCTTCACTTACCTGCCCTTTTCCTTTCTTGCCTTTGTGGCCGGGGTTGTTTTCGGGTACTTCGTCCTTATTCCAACAGGCCTGACCTACCTCGCCACCTACGCTAGCCCCCAACTGGTAAGCGTCCAGGTAACTCTCGGCTTCTACCTCAGCTTTGTCCTCATTCTTACTGTCGCGCTGGGTGTTGTCTTCCAGTTGCCGCTTGTCATGATGTTCCTCGCCAAGGCGAACGTCTTTACTCCCGGCCAGTATGCGAAGCACCGGAAGTACGCAGTCCTCATTGCGGTAATTCTGGGCGCTGCCCTCACCCCGCCAGACCCTGTTACGCAAATACTGCTCGCCACTCCGGTCTTCTTCCTGTATGAACTCGGCATCTGGCTGGCCCGGCTGACCATTGTACGCCGCCCGGCCGCAAAAGCCGTCTGTAAATAGAGTTCCTTATATACCAACGACTTACGACATCTGTTTACAGATTTACAGGGGGTCTCTGCTACATTTGCGTGGTTCAGCGTGAATTGGAAATGGACGCAACCCCTTGCTACGACAGCAGGTTGCGTCGAAACGCGAAGTGTGGGTGTGTGTAACATCTTGTCCTGCAATGAGTTAGGGCGAATTTCACCACTTTACAAACCGCCTCAAAAACAACTTTCAACAAGGGACTCTTTCACCGCAGAGCCGCAGAGACCGCAGAGAAGAGAACCTTTTGTTTTCTTTTTCTTAACCCCATAATTGATTTCTTCTCTTGTTTTTACCTCCGCGTTCTCTGCGAACTCGGCGGTTAAGTCTTTTTCTTGTTTCCGGGCCTTATTCTCACCACGGAGGCACGGAGTTCACGGAGTCCGGAAAACCAAGAATTT
>CAYWBA010000544.1:0-1832 GCA_964455955.1 uncultured Planctomycetota bacterium
TCCGCGCCTATCCGGTAGAACTTCTGCAGCAATTCCACCCCGGTTGATGCGGTTTCCACCTTGAGTCCTTCCAAGGTGAGTTCCTTCAGCAACAGGTCTCTTATGTTCGCGTCCGGGTCAGCAACCAAAACAGTCTTTCGATTCAGTTCCACCAGCTTCTACTCCAACTGCGGCTCCAAGCACCTCCATGGTGCATAATGCAGGAACCGTACCGTTGAAGATGCAGGCTTGCCTTTTCTGGGATGGGGGATGATACAACCCTATTTCACATAAGCGGTTGCGGTGTTAGGAAATCATGGAGCATAAATGCTGCAATGTCTCCTAAAGCGTGATTTGGTGCTGCATTACGCAACAGGTGTTGCTTTAAGCAACGGGCCGTTTATGTGATATTGCGGTGAGTCAAGTAGCAGGATGGGGTGACTATTCGGCTTCCAAATTCAGGCGGCGAATCATCCGCCAGAGTGAGGTGCGGTTTATCCCAAGAATCTCGGCGGCCTTCGTCTTATTGCCACCTGTTTTCTCAAGTACTTCTTTTATGTACTGCTTGCTCACTTCTTCCAGAGTTCTCAAGTCTTCATCGCTGTCCGTCGTCGCGCTGTCATCAACGGTCATGAGACGCTCAGGCAGGTATTCCGTCGTGAGTGAGTCAGAGGTTTCCAGGAGTACGGCACGCTCAACAACGTTCTTCAGCTCGCGTACGTTTCCGGGCCATTGGCGCCCTGTCAGCACCTCCATCGCTTCTGGCGAGACAGAAGCTATCTCCTTGTGATTTTCTTTGCAGAACTCGGCCAGGAAACTGAGCGTGAGCAGTCTTATGTCCTCTCTGTGCTCGCGCAAAGGCGGCAGATGTATCGGTACAACACTGAGCCGGTAAAACAGATCCTCTCTGAATTGCCCTTCTTTGACCATTTCCTCAAGGTCCTTGTTTGTCGCGGCTACGACACGAACATCAACCTTGGCTCTATTTATGCCTCCCACCGGCTGTATCTCACTCTCTTCAAGAACTCTCAGAAGCTTCTGCTGAAGTCCCAAGCTTACATCTCCCACCTCGTCGAGGAAGATAGTCCCTTTGTTCGCGATCTCAAACAAGCCGCGCTTGTCCCTGACGGCCCCGGTAAAAGCCCCCTTCTCATGTCCGAAAAGTTCGCTCTCAAGCAAGTTCTCAGAAAGAGCACCACAGTTAACCGGCAGGAAAACGTTCTCGGCCCTGGGACTGTTGAAATGAATAGCGCGCGCCACAAGTTCCTTGCCGGTGCCTGTCTCACCGTAAATCAAAATCGTCGTTTTGGAAGCCGCAATCTTCGCTATTGTCTCAAGCACCGCCTTTATCTTGACGCTTTCACCGATTATGTTTCCAAACTTGTATCGTTTCCGCAACTGACCCTGGAGGTATCTGTTTTTCAAAAGGAGTTCATGCTTTTCCAGAACCTTCCCAACAACAATTCGAATCTCCTCCAGGTTGAAGGGTTTTGGAATATAATCCTCAGCGCCCTCTTTCATTGCTTCTATAGCCGAGTCAACCGTCGCATACGCGGTTATCATTATCACGGAAATCGTCTTGTCCTTCGCCTTGAGTTTTTTCAGAACCTCAAGACCGTCAATACCGGGCAGTTTCAGGTCAACTATTGCGAGGTCGTAGTTATCCTGTTGGGCTTGTTTCAGGCCGGACTCCCCATCCGCGGCTGCTGTTACCTTGTATCCCTGCTTTTTCATGATTGTGGTGATGGCTTTTCGCATCCTGGTGTCGTCTTCAACGACAAGTATGTTTGCTGAAAGCATGGCATCATCTCCCCAAATGTTGTCTGTCAAGCTACGGTTTTATCCCCTATGGG
>CAYWBA010000545.1:0-310 GCA_964455955.1 uncultured Planctomycetota bacterium
TGTTTCCGCAACCGTCGTAAGAGCAGTCAGTATGCGCCTGCCAGGTGCCTTTGTTCACCGTGTCCCACTGGTCCTCGTCGGTCATCTGGTTAGCTGTATTGTAGTCGTATTCCCTGTAATGCGCCCAGGTGCCGGAGGTTGTATATTTTTTCTGCCATGAGCGGTTGCCTGCATCATCGTAGCTCCACTCGTACTTGTAGACCTGGACGTCTGCGCTTGTCTTTCGCGTCTCCGAGTCCAGTTGATAGCGGTCATCATAAGTATAGTCTATATACGACTGGTCTGCAAGTTCCATATAGGTTCTATTTCC
>CAYWBA010000545.1:320-1824 GCA_964455955.1 uncultured Planctomycetota bacterium
GTGCTTATCGCCCGCGGCGGAGTCGTAGTACTTGAAGGAGGAGATGACGTTACCCGCGGCTTGCATCCGCCGTGAACGGCGGGACTTGGGGGAATTTCACCACATCTGCCGTTGTGGCGTTTCGGAGTGTCAATCGCCCGGAAGGGCGCGCTCGTCGGGCCGGTAGAGCTTGCCGTCAAGCATATTGAGGCGGCGGGAGCCCCGTTTGGCGAGCTGGACGTTATGCGTGACAATTATAAGGGTCGCCCTGGTGTCTTCCTTGACTTTCCAGAGCACTTCGAGGATTTCGCCTGCGGTTTTCGTGTCGAGGTTGCCTGTAGGCTCGTCGCAGAAGAGAACTTCGGGGTCGGTGACAAGTGCGCGCGCGATTGCGACGCGCTGCCTCTCGCCGCCGGAGAGCTGGGATGGCCTGTGCTTGAGGCGCTCGCCAAGCCCCATTTTCGCAAGCACTTCCCTGACCTTCCCGCGGTACTTCTTGCGGGCCGGGTACCAGGAGAAGAAAGACTCCCTGACCATCAGGGGCAGGATGGCATTTTCCAGAACGTCAAGGTCGGGCAGAAGGTGGTAGAACTGGAAGACAAAGCCGAACTGATTGTTGCGCAGGTAAGATTTGCGGCGGGAAGCGCTGGCTGTTACGTTCTCGCCCTTGTAGTAAACCTTGCCGCTTGTGGGGGGGTCGAGCAGGCCGAGCATATGGAGGAGGGTGCTTTTGCCCGCGCCGGAGGGGCCGCAAATCACAAGCACTTCCCCGCGCCGCAGCGCGAGGTCAACGCCCCGGATAACGGGGAGCTCGCGTTTCCCTGCGAAGTAGCTTTTCTTGAGGCCCTCGGCGCGCAGGAGCTCGCCGTCGGTTTTGGGCGCATTATCAGCTTTACTCATAGCGCAGGGCCTCCACGGGGTCGAGCCTCGAGGCCCGGATTGCGGGATAGAGTGCGAAGAGGAAGGCGACCGCTATGGTGGGGATAACGACGCCTGCGATTTCGGAAGCGTCAACGAGTGCGGGAATTTTGTCGAGGTAGTAGATGTCTTTGGGAAAGGGATGATAGCCTACTATACTTTCAATGATGTCGGCGACTTCGTTTATGTTATAGACGAAGGCGAGCCCCAGGAAGGTGCCGATAGCGCAGCCTGCGACGCCGATGAACGAGCCTGCGACAAGGAATATGGTCATAACGCCGGATGTGGTGCCGCCCAGGGATTTGAGAATTCCTATGTCTTTTGTCTTCTCGACGACCATCATGACAAGTATCGCGACAATTGTGAAACCTGCGACAATCACGATGAAGAAAATGATAAAGCCGAGCAGCCATTTTTCCATCTGCACAGCCTGGAGCAGGGTGCGGTTCTGCTCTTTCCACGTGAAGACCCGCGGGCCGGCGAATGGGTCTGCCTTTACCGCCCTGCTAATGTCATTACGAGCTTTATCAGCGTCGAGGTAGTTGTTGAGCTTGACGCTCACGCCGGAAGCACCGCCCGGGACGCCGATAAACTGCTGCACCTCTTC
>CAYWBA010000546.1:0-1823 GCA_964455955.1 uncultured Planctomycetota bacterium
CATGAGCCTCAAAGATTTTGCGGGTCTACAAGCAATTGCCTTAATGTTCCCGTATGCTCGTGAAGTTATATTCAACATTACTTCGCGCAGCCCCATACCGGCTCTTGCGCTTCCCCCAACCAACTTGAAGGCCCTGTTTGAAGAACAAAAGCGGAAGAAAGCGACCAAGGAGAAACCAGCCAAAAAGAAATCCGTTGCCAAGAAACGCTCGGGTCGGGGCACAAAAAAGAAATAAACGCTCCTATCCGCAAGACTCTTAGTAGGAAGCCAAAGCCAGGCACCTCAACCGTGGAGTTTCAGGCAGGATATGGCGACAGCTCTGACCTCTTATCCGCAACGTGGGTTAACGGTGGCACCCGGATGAGCGCATCCGCGCTTGACACGGAAGTCGCTGCAGCAGCGCTCGACGGATGCCGCTACGTTTTCCTGAGAGCGTGGTCCAACTCCAACGGCACTGACCAGCCGACGCTTACCAGCGTGACCTTCACCGGCCAGATGCAGTAGCTATCCGTGGCGTTCGTTGCTATTAATAGAGCTTGATTAAGCGATAGATATGCTGTATAATTCAGTTGGTGGATGTTACATGGGAGTAGATGATGCCTGAGAGCTTTGACAAACAGACCAGGGCGATGATAGAAGATATTGTTGAGAGGAAACTGTTGGAACTTCTCGGTGACCCCGATTACGGGCTTGAACTCCGCGATAAAGTCAAAAAGAAGCTGAAACAATCCCTCAAGAATCCCGGAAAAGGCATACCTGCTGCCGAAGTGGCGAAAAAATTGAGGCTGAAATGGTAGTTAGCTACCAGGTCGAATTCCTGCCTGCCGCGGTTGAGAATCTCAGGAAGCTTGACAAAATTGTAGCGCAGAGGGTGCTGCGTAAAGTCCGCTGGCTCGCAAAAAATTTCGGAGCCGCTGTGCCTGAACCACTTTCCGGTGATTTGAAGGGTGCATATAAGTTGAGAGTTGGAGATTGGCGGGTAATCTACAGTGTCGCGCGCAGGAAAAAGTTGATTTCCATTCACCTTGTCGGGCACCGAAGGGAAGTATACAAGACATAAAACACAAGACTTTCAAGCTGTTCCCGCCACGAAATGCTTACACTACCTGATTTTGAGTGCCGTGCATCCTTACAATGCTTGCCAATGTTAATCTTCCCGCCGATGCGGACAGTTTGAAAGGGTATCTCCCCTTGAAAAACAGCCTCCGGCGCTGTAAAAGATGTTGCATAATCTTGCAACATCTTTTCATGGGGCCGCGGGCGCAAGATTTAGCGGGCGGGCTTGCCCGCCGAGTCTTTTCCTTGTTTCCAAACCATAATTATTTTTTCCTCTGCGTTTCTCCGTGTCCTCCGTGCCTCTGTGGTGATAAGGGTTCCAGACTGCTCATAGCCGCAAAGCCTGTGAATATACCCGCGGGCTAAAGCCCGCGGCTTGCAAACCCCTATTTTGTTAATCTTCCTGCCGGTATCGGCAGCAAAACCGTGCGCAGTCTGCGATAGAGGGCAGTACAAAACACGCGACAAATTTTGTCACGTCATCGCAACCCCAAAAAGATGTGCCAAATTGAAAAATTTTTTGCTTCGTAACATCATTCCGTCAAATCTCTTACGTAAACCGGCCGAAATCGCAAAAACTTGTGTGGCCTAAAAAGGGCATTCTGGCGCGCTGATTATAGAGGGACGTGATGAAAAAAACGGCCATTTTTGCCACAGAGACGCAGAGAAACGCAGGGAAGCCCCGGGCTTCAGCCCGGGGGTGTTTGGAACACAGGCCGCGGGCTGGTTTCACCGCCGTGAAAACAAAGAAGTTGGTGGCGCAGCCA
>CAYWBA010000547.1:0-1822 GCA_964455955.1 uncultured Planctomycetota bacterium
CGTGCGCTGGAAGTTGTAATGGTCGATGTACAGACCTATCCTGTTCCTGGCGTCGCCCAGGTCAACAAACACCGCCGCCTCCACGCACTCGCGCCACAGAGTACCCCAGAAGCGCTCTATCTTGCCCAGCGTCTGCGGGTGCCGCGGCCTGGCAACAACATGTTTCACCCCGCGCTTCTCGAGCTCCTTCGTAAACGCACTCTTGCCCCGCCAGGTCACGTACTGGCTGCCATTGTCAGTCAATATCTCCTCCGGCACACCATAAGATGCTATCGATGCCCTGAGCACCTCGAGCACAAGCGCAGATGATTGACTCGCGTGCAGCCCGTAACCCACGATAAAGCGGCTGTGGTCGTCCATGAACGCCACCAGGTAGACCCGCCTGTTCTGCCGCTTGAGAACAAACGTGAAAAGGTCTGTCTGCCAGAGCTGATTTGCCCTGGCACGCTCGAAACTCCGTTTCTTGTCAGGGTGGCGTCTTGCTGGATGCTCCTGAAGCTCATACCCGGACTCCCGCAACACTCTCGCCACAGCCTGAGGGCTTGCAGGAAGCGCAGGACCACGGAAAAGCATGTCGCTTATCCGCTCGCAGCCATACTCAGGGTGGCTCTCCTTGAGCATGAGAATCGCCCGCTTCGTAGCCTCGGGAAGCTTGCTCCCACGACCTCCCCCCTTGTTCCGATCCATGAGGCCCGCAGGGCCGTGCTCGTCAAAACGCTTCTTCCATACATAAAGCGTGTGAGGCGACATCCCCACAATAGCGGCAAAGTCCCCCGCCGGAAGACCGCTGCGGCGCCACGTGTCAAGTATCAAAAGCCTCTGCTCGGGCGTGAACGGAGAATTGTATGACTTTTTCCCCTTCTTCACATACCGGGGAACTTTGGTACTCCGGCCTCCCTTCACATTGTGAATCAGCCGCAGCTTGCGTACAGGTTCCTCTTCGGCGGGCGCAAAATCATGCAGGATTTCGGGGGGCGATTCCGAGGTGTCTGCTGTCACCTCGGCGCCTGGAACTCCACTCCGGCTACGCCTCCATTCCGTTCCAGACGCCTTTTCATTTCGCCTTGCCTCTTCCACATCCTCCTCCTTTCCAGTTTACCCTTGACCTTACAGGAGGAGGGATTTACTCTACTTATTTAATGGCTAAAAGTGTCGATCATTTCGGGAAGGGCGACAGCTTTTTTTAAGGAATCTCCAGATTTTGCATTGACAAAGCGATGCTTAGTGACTAAACTTCGTAAAATGACTTATGCGCAAAGGGTAAAGTGGATAAGGAAGGCGCTAAACCTTACCCAGAGGGATTTGGCGCGAATCCTCAACGTTACGCCTGGTGCGGTTTGCCAATGGGAAAGAGATTACTTTATCCCTGAAGGAGCTAATCAACGAGTCATTGAAGCGTTATATATTCAGGCGAAGAAGAAACATGTTCAGGAATTGCGAGAGATTGGAAATAAAATAGTGAAGGGAATTATAACAGGTGTTGCTGTAGCAGGATTCATAGCTCTGCTTGCAGAACTATTCAAAGACTAGGAAGGAGAAAGTTATGTTGGTTTATCAACCCCTTGAAAGAACTCAGGTTCTTAAGTATGACGAGATAGTGAAAATAAACAAGGCATACTTGCCATGTGTCCCAAGCGGTTTTCATCTCTCTCAGCTTAGTTTGCGGCTTGGAGCAAAGCGAGTCTATCGAGACAATAGACATACTAATTCACTTCAACTCAGGGAGTATGATAATTATTGGACTCTGCAACGGGACAGGTATAATCCCGAAGCCGGTTTGAGAGAATTCATCATGCATGCACTGACAGATGCTCGCCATATA
>CAYWBA010000548.1:0-348 GCA_964455955.1 uncultured Planctomycetota bacterium
TTCTTGGCGGGCTTCTTCTTCGCCGGCTTCTTCTTGGCCGCCTTCTTCTTCGCCATAGCACCCACCCCCTCGAAAAGAGGACACACTACAGGTTGTGGATGGAACCAGCTCCTACCACTACAAATGCTTATACAATCTTTTGCAGGCATTGCAAACACAATATGAGAATTTTTTTAAAATATTGAAAATTTTACAGTGGCTGGTAACTCGGCCCGAGCGAGACGGGTGTGGTTATTCGGATAAACTGCCTGAGTTCGGCGCTACCGCACCTGGGAATCCTTCATCGCCGCGTGTGTGATTGGCGTAAGCTCTCTCTCGAACTCAGCTATCCGCGGGTCGTTCGGGTTG
>CAYWBA010000548.1:358-1821 GCA_964455955.1 uncultured Planctomycetota bacterium
GTAGTTCTCGAGGTGGTCCTGCGCTTTTTGAAATCTTCTGAACGCCTCGTTGTTCCTCCGCTTCTGGAAGAGTTCAAGGCCGGCGCGGAACTCGTCGGCCGCAGCCTGGAACTCGGGATGTATCTCCGGCTTTGAGGCCTGCTCCGAGCTTTGCTGCACGTGGGAGTCCGGCTCGCCGGTCTGCATCCGCTCCTGCGTGCCGTCCCGCGGTTTGTCGGGAGTTTCTCCAGTCTCGTCCGACGTACCGGCGATGCGGGTTTCTTCGCCAGTCTTCCCGGACTCCGGGAACATCTTGTCGAGCCAGTCTTTCGCTTTTTCAGACTTCGCCAGCAACTGGTTCCACTCGCTTTGGGCCATTTCCTTGTACTGTGCGACAGTCTTCTTCGTTGTCTTCCAGGTGAAGCTGAGGTAATCCGGCAGGGTGAGGTCCGGGTTCGACGGCTTCAGGAAGGCGTAGAAATGTACTGCCATGCCGATGACAAGCAGCACGACGGCGATGACAAGTATGAGAAGCAATTTCTTGAATGGGTGCATCGGCTGCTTGTACTTGATTTTCCTCTTCGGCTTGCGCGCCTCGGGTTTCTGCTCGTCAGCCATTTTCGTCCTCCTGGAACAGTTCTTGGTCTCACATATTATAGCATAAACATCATCTTTCCGCCAGAAACATACGTGCAAAATTTGCATATATGTTGCCTGCGGGAATGGGATATGGAGAAATATGGCAATGCCCGGTTATTTGTATCTGCCAGGACAGGGGATGATTCAGGAGTTTTTGCCCTTGACGCCTGCAGGCGGCGCTGGTAATATATTCCAATTAACTGTTAGGAAGGAATATTGATGAAACGAACTTGCCTTCTGCTTTGCATTTTGCTTGCTGGAGTGTTAGCGCCCCGCAGCGGCGCGCAGGCGCAGGATGCGCTCGAAAGGGTGAAGAGGGGTCAGTGGACCTCGCCGGCGCCCGAGTTTCCGGAGATAGTAGAGCCTCTGTATTTTGACTTCGGCTTCTGGTTCAAGTACGGCTATTACCACTATGAGCAGTTGCAGGGTTTTGGCTGGCCAACCCTTCCCGACCACAGGTGCGACCTTCGCACGTACAGCCTGTACGGCTGGGCAGACGTGGTACTCGACGAGGTTCACCGCATCTACGCAAGAGCAGCCACCTTGAACTTCGACTACAGCAAGGGCGACGGCGGTACGTGGGACCACAGAACCTACATGCCCAGGCTCGACATGGGGTTTTACGAGTACCGGTTCCGCAAGAGCAAGGGTATAGACAGCACTGCGAAGCAATTCAGATTCAGGGCTGGCAGGCAGCTTCTGCGCGTTGGAAGCGGTTTCACATACAACCGGGTCCACGACGGCCTGAGGGCAGATGCTTCGCTGGCGGCACTTGACACAACTTTCTTCTTCGCGCAGTCAGTACCCAGCGAGCAAAACATTGACCTCGGCAAGCCCAACAACAG
>CAYWBA010000549.1:0-1820 GCA_964455955.1 uncultured Planctomycetota bacterium
TGAATTGCCAGACCACACCTCCATAGGTGCCGCGATTCAGGAAACTATAGATCAGCACGATGAACAGCGGAGCGATGAAGAAGATGAAGAGCCACAGGGCAGCCGGCAACAGAAGCAGCCAGGCACGCAGTGACGGATATTTTGCGAATACCTTGTGCATCTGGCTACTCCTTCATCACGCGGGCATGGACGGGATTCCAGCGCAGAGTCACCTCGTCGCCGACTTTGAAACCGAGCTTTTCGATGATGGACCCCGGCTGGATGCTCATGATGCGCGCCGCCTTGGTGCCGTCCGGGTAGGTCACTATCTGGGCCTGTGCGTTCTGCAAAGCCTGCCAGACCTCCCGGTAGTTGCCCCTGTACTTTTCACCAAACTCGCGGCTGACGGAATAGTCTTTGACTTTGGGGTTTTTGCTCTTGGACTGATATTTCAGCGGGGTTTTGGTGGTGCGTGCTGAGGGACGCGACGATGTTGGACCTTTCCTCCCGCTGGCCGTTGAGCCTTTCCGCGAGCCTGTTTTCCCGGAAGAGGAGAAATCCATATCCGGCGCGGTACCGGCCGGCTTTTCCTTTATCTCTTTCACCTCAATGGCTGAAGTGTGGATAGGGCTTGGCTTCAGGAAGACCATGACCAGGACAAGTGCAGCGATGGCTAAGAGAGTCAACGCCCAGATGAATTTCTCAAGAAAGCTCATAGCTGTATGCTCCCAGGGCTTTTCCTATACCTTATACTGTGCGCAGGAGCCCTGGTTCAATAAAGCTGCTACTTCTTTTTCTGCTCGCTGCCCCGGAGGAAAATCAGTATCGGGCTTGCGACAAATATTGACGAGTAGGTGCCGACAAGGACTCCCACAAGCATTGCGAATGTAAACCCTGCAATCGCCTCGACGCCTGAGAGGAAAAATATCAGCACAACCATGAAGGTTGTGAAGCTGGTTAGGAGCGTCCTGGAAAGCGTTTCATTTATCGAGTCGTTAATGACCTCCGTATAGCTTTCCTTGCTTTTCTTTATGTCGAATTCCTTTCGCCGCATGTTCTCGCGGATACGGTCGAAAACCACGATTGTGTCATTAAGCGAGTAACCTACAATCGTCAGGAAGGCGGCGATTATTGGTAAGTCTATCTTCATATCAACAAGCCCGAGCGTGTCAACGATTGTTATGGCACCCAGCGCTATTGCAACATCGTGGCCCAGCGCAAAGACTGCCGCGAAGCCGTACTTGAGTTCAAACCTGATAGCGATGTAGATGATAATGGCAATCATGGCAAGCGCGAGCGCCACAATTGCCTTGGACTTCAGGTTGTATGCGACAGAAGCGCCTATGGCATCAATTCGGGGAAACGGCTCGCTTACCTTGACTTCCTTGCTGTCCTGCAGCGCGTTTACAAAGTCCTTGAACGATTGCTCGAACTTCAGCGAATCTATCTTGTCTGTTTCAATCCGCAGGCGGGTGAAGTTCTTCAGGCTCTTATCCTCCACCGGTGCAACGGTGACTTTGGCATCGAAGAAACCTTTATCGTTGAGAGCCTTGGCCGCCTTCTGCGCAAGCTTTTCCGGCGCATCAGTGTTTCTGAAATATACGTGAAGCGCGATGGCGCCCTCCGTCCTGGCCTTCTTCTTGAGCGCTTTGAGAGTTTCCTCAGAAGTGTCAAAAGCCGGCGGGGCCAGCCTGTCTGCAAATGCCGCGGTTATGCGGGAGTGCAGCACTTCCTGCAGCTCCTTCTTCCGGCCGGTTTCCGTCTCCTCTTCCTGCGTCTCGACAGTTCGTGTCCTGATTGTGAACGAGACTGAAATCCCTTTGCTGCGGTCTTCGCCCGGG
>CAYWBA010000550.1:0-1819 GCA_964455955.1 uncultured Planctomycetota bacterium
TGATAAAGTGAAGGAGCACGCGCAGGGGTTTTTGTGCCTGAAAATCGACCTGAAAGTGGTGCAAAAGCAGGAAGAGAAGGCAAATGCTATCAAGAAGAAATATTTTGTGAAGCAGGCCCCTGCCCTTGCGTTCTTCGACCGGAAGGGTTCTGCGCAGGGGGTTATATCAAAGAGCACGACTGAAGCGACGGTGGTTGAGAAGCTGAAGTTTGTGGGCAAGATAGGCACCGGCTCCGGCCCGGATGATAAAGACGCGGCGCCGAAGAAGCTCTGGGTCGAAGCAGAGGCTCTGACTTTCGATAATGCAAGCGAGCTCACAGTGCGGTCCGTGTTTGAGGACTGGGCGCAAACCAGGCAGCTTGGCGAGGCCAAGCCGATGCTGTTCTACTTCTACTGGCCTGTACGGGACAAGGATGACAAGCACGTGAGCAAATCTGCACGCAAGCAGGCTGAAAAGACAGAGCAAATGGACAAGGTTTTAACGGAGAGCGTGGTTGTGGAGCAGTTGAAGCGGTTTTACCGCTTCAAGGTGGACCTGTGCGACCTCTACAGCTACGGGGATGAGGGCAAGGCTATCGCGGCGAAGTACAAGGTCAAGAGCGCGCCGGCAATTGTGTTATTTGACTTCAAGGGCAACCGGCTGGAAGTTTTGACAGGCAAGCAAAGGGGTAGCAAACTTGCCAAGAAACTGAAAGGCGGGGCTGACAAATCCGACAACCTTCTCAAAAAATAACATCCAAGAACAGAAATAATTTGAAAATCGCTTCATTTCCGAATAGGTTTAGTCTCTGGCGGTTGCAGGTTGTCGCGTTATTCATGGACGAAATGACAGGCCTGGGTTATGTGCTGTCACAGTGTGCCGTCACAAACATACTGGCCTGAGCCGGGCTGAAACCCGTTTGAATGGCAGATTTTTGTTGCGCAACAGCCTATTAGACCCTATAATTAGACTGGAAGTATATGGACATAACTTGTTTAGGCAACCGGGAGTTAACTGGCAGCAGACGGGAATGAAATGAGCAAGTTTCCAGTATCAAGAATCAGGAATATCTGCTTTTGCGGCCATGGGAGTTCAGGCAAGACAACCCTGGCTGAAGCTATTCTTTTTGCATCTGGTGTGGCGACGCGGCTGGGTAAGGTCTCCGATGGCACCTCACAGATGGATTACGCCGAAGATGAGAGGGCACGCAAGTACTCGATAAACCTCTCGATAGCGCATGTAGAGTGGAACGATGTGCTGATTCACATAGTTGACACGCCGGGCTATCCGGATTTTGCCGGCGAGACTATAAGCGGGCTGTCGGCAGTCGAGACGGCTGCGGTGCTAATTGACACTTCAGCCGGTATTAAGGTAAACACGCGCAGGGCGTGGGAAATGAGCAAGAAGCGCGGCCTGGGGCGGTTAGTCGTGATAAGCAAGATAGACCTCAAGCCGGATGCTTTTGCGCCCCTGGTCAAGCAGATCCAGGAGTCTTTCGGGAACGAGTGCGTTCCTCTGGTGGTGCCTCACGGCGGGTCGGTCGTGAACCTGCTCGGCGGGTCTGATATTCCGGAAGAGCTTGCAGAGGTGAAGCAGACCCTTGTGGACCAGATAATCGAAAGCAACGATGCCTTGATGGAGAAGTACCTCGAGGGGGCACAGTTCAGCGACCAGGAGCTTGTCCCGGCGCTATCAGATGCCGTGGCTGCGGGTTCGGTTGTTCCCGTGGTGGCTATTGCGGCGTAAATAGAACTCGGAGTTATGGAGTTCCTCGATGTGGTGGCGGCCTCCTCGCCCGGTGCCGACAGGTCACTGGGAAGGTAAACCCTGAAGGGTGAG
>CAYWBA010000551.1:0-1812 GCA_964455955.1 uncultured Planctomycetota bacterium
GACATAGTCTTTGTGGTAGAGGTTGTTGTCGAGAATATACTTGATGATGCCGCCGATAAACGCGATGTCTGTACTGGAGCGAAGCCGCGCGTAAATGTCGGCCTTCGCGGATGTTCTTGTAAACCTCGGGTCAACCGAGATAAGCTTGGCGCCCTTGTCCATTGCGCGCAGAATCCACTTGAAGGATACGGGGTGGTTCTCCGCGGCATTGGAGCCGATAATCAGTATGCAGTCCGAATTGCCGATGTCGCACCAGTGGTTTGTCATAGCACCTCTTCCGAACGACTCTGCCAGAGCCGCGACGGTAGAGCTGTGTCATATACGGGCCTGGTGCTCAAGGTATACAATACCGAGCGCGCGTGCGAGCTTTGAGAGCAGGTAGCACTCCTCGTTGTCGAGTGCTGCGCCCCCGAGGTTGGCAAGAGCTTCGACGCGGTTCACCACTCTGCCTTTGCCATCTTTCTGGATGAAGTACTTGTCGCGCGTCTTCTTGATGTTCGCGGCAATTTTGTCAAGCGCCTTATCCCAGCTTATCTTCTGCCACTTGCTCGAACCCGGCGCGCGGTACATGGGGTGGGTCAGCCTGTTCGGGTTGGCCCTGCCCGTCTTCACGTCAAAGTGAAGCTGGTACAGCGAGCTGCCCTTCGAGCAGAGCGAGCCCTCATTGACTGGGTGATCGGGGTCGCCCTCAATGCTGATTATCTTGCCACCTTTCTCATCCCTTATCACGATGGCACCGCAGCCTACACCGCAGTATGGACAGATTGTCGTAATCTGCTTAACGTAGGCCGCCTTCATCTTGTGAGCCTTCTCCTCGACAGGTTTCAGCCCCAGCATGCCACAGCTTGAAAGTGCCAGGCCAGCAGCGGTTGTCCCTGTCAGAGCGAGAAACTCCCTACGGGTGACTTTCAACTTCACCCCTCCTTTCTAACAGAATTAAAAGTGAACGTGACAAAGATGTCATAACTTGCCAAAGACTTTCGAATCAAAGAGCAAGCAAGCTGTCATCGGGTTCAGAGAGTCAAACCGTTCTATCCGGGCAAATTATATCGCATTCGATATATATACATAAAGCAACCGGCCGCAAGTTCCACGGCCGGCTTCTGCAAATCGTACGATTTTGTAACAGAAATGTCACACCCTATATCTTCGCCAAGTCTGTTGAAAAAACTGCCTTCTCCCCGCGTAGAATGTGAATAATTTCACGAACAAGTCAGATTATACACATCCAGGATTCCTGTGCAAGAACAAACCTGACAATATTAGTAATATTATTTTGGCAATCATGTATCCTGAACAATCAGCCAAGACAGCAGGCAAAAAAATTTCCAAAAGATTGCCGGCGCCCGGAGTCTGGGTTCGCAAAACGTGCTTTTGTCCTCCTTATTTACATCTTGATTCCAGTTGCATTTCGGATTGGTTTTTCTTGCCTGCGGGTGCTGCCCGCACTATAATCACCTTTTTGCGTTACCAATCGTAAGGAGAACGGAAGTGACCGATGAGAAAGCACAGGCCTGGGTTGAGAAGCTTGAGGAAGATGTAAAGAAAGTGCTTGAGAGCATGCCTGAGTATGAGAAACTGCTTGGCATGTACAAGGAGATGCTTCTTGCACAAAACGAGGCGAAGGCAAAGCTGCCTGCTGTTGAAGTTGACATGGATGCCAAGCGGGCGGCGGTCTGCGCAAGTACAGGTATTACGCTTCTTGGTGAGGTTGATGCAAAACTTGAGACCGAAGCGGCCCAGGGGCTTTTCGCCAGGCTCAAAGAGGCAGTGGCCAGACGCGATGAGAACCTGGCGAAAGAGGTTGAAAAG
>CAYWBA010000552.1:0-1805 GCA_964455955.1 uncultured Planctomycetota bacterium
TTCTCAAAATACTCGCCTTCATCGTGGGCGCTCTTCAGGATTCCGGCTTCCTGGCACTTATCCAGCATGTCCACCACAGCAAGATGGCACTTGAGAAAGTGCACGGCATACTGAGTCTTGGTGAACTGCCTGCCGCGCCACAGCTTGCCCCGTCCGATTCTGCCCAACATGACAATGAACTGCTCACACCCTTCGCCGACATCCACGCGCAGAACAAGCCCGTTTCCTGAACGCTTGATGCGCTCTTCGCGCCTCCTGCAGATGGCTCGCGACTGTTCTTGCAGCCGCTCGTAGCGCCGCCTCTCGAGCGGTGAGAGCTTGTAAGCATTCGCCGTTCCTTTGATGCGAGTAACAATCTTGGCAAATTCCTTCTCCGACGCGGTGTCCTCGAAGTACGACCAGGCCATCATGAATCCCAGCGCCGCTGCCTCAAAACGTTCGCCCTTGTATTTGCCGTACCCGAACTCAAGCGATGCGCGCTTGACCTCAACAATCTCGCCCACCGAATCTACAGGGAGGTCTTTGAACCTCTCTTTAAGCCAAGATAGCTTCTTCATGAGTTCGGCCTTCGTTCCCCTGAATTCGAGGAAATAATGCAGTGTGAGCCCCATGCCACCTCCCTTAGCAGTTGCACTTCCTGAAAAGTGCGTCTGAAATAATTGCCTCGTGCTGGCCGGCAATCCACTTGCCTTCCAGCTCCACGCGCCCCGTGTAGAAGCGGTTCCTCAAGATGTTCCAAATGGTCGAGTAGCTCCAACGCCCGCCTCGGCGTGTGACAGCGCCTTCTTCGTTGAGCTGCATGGCGATGCGCCTGGGAGATACACCCTCAGCCTTCAGCTGGAAGATGCGCTCTACGACCCCCGCCTCTTCAGGGACAACAACAAGCGCGCCCTTCTCCCTGCGATAGCCATACGGAACCCAGCCGCCAATGTAACCGCCGTGAGCCCTCTTCTCGCGTTTGCCTTTCGACAACCGCTCATACATCATGTGCCCCTCAAACTGCGCTATCGAGGCCATGATATTCCGAAACAACTCCCCCGTGGGCGTCGAGGTGTCGATGCCTTCTCTCACGAAGATAACGCCAACGCCGCAGACGCGCAGCGACGCCTCTATCTCAATAACGTCCTTCACAGAGCGACCCACGCGGTCTATCGAGGGGAATATCACCACGTCGAATTTGCCGGATTTTGCATCGGCAAGCAGTCGTTCCAGAGCAGGGCGCTTGCGCTTGTAGCCCGAGACGCCGTTCTCCCTGTAAACATCAAACAGCCGCCATCGCTTGTACTCGGCGTGGCGGCGGATGTCTTCTTCCTGTGCGCCGAGACCGTAGCCGTTCCTGGCCGCGCGTTCCTGGCTCACACGGACGTATCCGGCAGATAGAGTTCCACTCTTACTTTGCATATCGCATTACCTCCTCAACTGCTTTCTCACGTGCTTGGCCGAAACAGTAAATTCTTCTCCCTCCTTGTAGCCGGCAACCGGTTCCAGTGCTCTCGCCCAATACTTCGATTTCGGGTCTTTTACAAATCCCGTAGCCTCCTCGATGACTAAGACCTTCCTCCCCGCATACGTGATAGTTTCACCTATCACAGTGGACTTGTTTGTGCCCTTCTCCTTACTCATTTCACTTGCTCCTCACACCTCAAGCATGTCTGCAATGAAGCGAATAATATCCGGCTGCTGGGCATACTTGCGAAGCAAGCCGACGACTTCGTTCATGCTGTAATATCCATCCTTGATACCGCAATCGTTCTCCGGTATATACAGCTTCCAGTCTCGCGGGCTCATAAACCGCCTCCTTTCTG
>CAYWBA010000553.1:0-905 GCA_964455955.1 uncultured Planctomycetota bacterium
TGGCAAAAGACATTTGACTCGCGCCCCGGGACAGCGTATCCTTCTGTCTGAGAATATGGTCTTTCAGGTGCTGGATTGAGAAAACGCAACATTGCAATCACAGTGGCGGCCGTCGTTGCTGCTTTTATTTTCTTGAATGTGATTTTTAGCTACCTTGACACCGGAACTGCGCGGGAAAAGCACCACACGCGGTGCATCTACTCACTTTACCGAATCGGGGTCGCGCTGGTGGAGTACGCGAACACAAAAGGCACCACACTCACGCCTCCCGCGCTGCAGGCGCTTGTTGACGAGGGTCTGCTTGAAGCGAAGTGGCTGCGGTGCTCAGACTACGGCAAGCAGTTCGGATACTTCGGCGAGCTCGACCTTGCCGGCCCGAGGCCGCCGGTGCTCCTGTGGTGCAACTCCGGACATTCCACTCTCGTGGAGGGAAGCCTTGTCCGTGTCAGGTATGTGCTGAGCGGGCAGATGAGCAATGTATTCAAGTACACTGAAGGCGCGCTCGAGGCAGACCTGAGGACCCTGGACATTATCCGCCAGGTCTTGAGTACCGGCGAGCCGGACAAACTTCTCGATTGGGCTTGCGGGACCGGCGACGCGAGCGTTCGCGCCTTCGCCGTGTGGAAGCTCGGAAAAATGCGGCTTAAAGCTTTTGAAGAATCTCTTGTTGGCCTGCTTGCGGATAAGAAAGGGGTGGTGCGATACGAAGCGGCGGAGGCGCTCGCCCTCCTGCAGAACCCGGCCGGGTGCGCCGTTTTGCTTGTGCACCTGCGGCACACCGGCTACTTCGAGCGGCTCAGGGCGCTGGGGGCGCTCAAAGAGCTTACGGGGCAGGATTTCGGCTTTAACCCCGCGCTCGATGATGCCTCCCAGCCGGAAGCAATGGAAGCTGTCGGCAAATGGTG
>CAYWBA010000553.1:915-1801 GCA_964455955.1 uncultured Planctomycetota bacterium
CCTACCTGTGTTTTTTTACCCCCACCCGCGGGCACAGGTCGCCAACAGCGCACTTGCTGCACAGGGGTGAGATTGGCCTGCATGTCGCCTTGCCGTGCTCAACAAAAGCGGCGTTGACTGGCGCAAGACGGTCATGCGGCAAAAGTGCCAAGAGCGCTTTCTCCGTTTCTTCAGGAGTTCTTGTTGCTGCAAGGCCGAGCCGGTTTGAAATCCTGTGCACGTGGGTGTCCACGGGAAGTGCCTGCCTGCCGAACCCGAATACGAGCACGCAGCCTGCTGTCTTGCGGCCGACGCCGGGCAGTTTGAGCAGGTCATCATAGTTGTCCGGCACTCTGCCGCCGAAGTCCCGCACCAGAATACGCGCGATTTCCCTGACCCGCTTGGCCTTCACCCGCCAGAAGCCGACCTCCCTGATGAGCGAGCGGATGCGTCCCAGGCTGGCCGAGGCAAGCGCCTGCGGGCCGGGGTATTCTCCAAGCAGTTTCCGGCTCGCAGACTCGGTCTTCTCATCGCGGGTGCGGTGGGAGAGTACAGTCGCAACAAGTGAACGGAATGGCGCGTTGAGTCCGACCGCCTCGGTTGCAGTCCGGCCGTAAAGAGGCGAGAGGCGCTCAATTACCGCCAGCGCGCGCCTGCGTTTGCCTGAGTGGCTTTCCGGCATAAGCCCAGCTCCTTCGAAATGCGGGCCGAACATCTACATCGCGGCCCGCCCGGGTCTGCAAGAGTGTATCAGGGCCAAGCGGGCCGGGCAAGACCGCATTAGCAACCCGCAGGCATATTCCAAAGCCGCCCCGTTTATCGGGGCGGAAACAAGCCGGGGGTTTTATACCCCCGGAACGAAGCCCCGTGCTTCAGCGCGGGGGTGATGTTTAGCCGCGTTGCCTGC
>CAYWBA010000554.1:0-1784 GCA_964455955.1 uncultured Planctomycetota bacterium
CACGCTGCCGGGCTTCGTCACGCCTTCTATGTCTAACCAGGCGTGTGGTTCTCGACTTTTTCTGACTGCAGTTACTTCCACGTCGACGAGCTTCTCCGCGCCGCGTTTCTTTCGCTTCTTGAACTCGCCCGTGTTCCAGTCTATCTTGAAGTACTTGCCGGATTCGGCGTCAATTTTCCTGGCCTGCTCGAGCGTGAGCACCGGCTCCTTGACCGCGCCCTGAATCTGGTCGTTTATCGTCCAGCCGATGAGATACTCCTTGCCCGCGCCCTCCAGCCGGAAGTCAGAGTGGACGCTTTTCCCCCGGTAGTGGTGCTGCACCACGTAACGGTAGGTCTCATCCTCAGGCGGGAAGGCCATGTACGGGTCTTGCTGTTTGGAAAGTCCGGCTGCCGCCTTCGCCACGTAGAGGTGTTCTTTCTGATGCACGTCACGCGAGCCGAACCCGCTTACCTGCTCGTATGAGACCCGGTAGCGCTTGACCGTCCGCTTGAGGCGCTTGAGTTCCCTGCCGTAGCGGACCATTTCGTTGGAGCTTGTCGAGATGAAGACATGCGTGCAGCTCTTGCACAGCCGCTCCAGGATAGGCGGGATGTTTTCGGGCTTCAGGTTCTTCTCCTTCCATTCCTGGCCAAGCAGGATGGAGTTCATCACCCGGTAGGTCTCGAAGTAGTGCACAAAGCCCTTGTCCCGCTTGAAGAAGGGCGGGTCGAAGTAGATAATATCCGCCCTGGGGAAGCGCATGGTCTGCGCATCCTCGTTGGTGATCCTGCCCTTGCCTGCAACCTCGGCAATGAGACCGTTTACTTCTCTGGCGGCGTGCCTGACGACATTCTTGACCTTGCCCAGAGACTCATAGCGCCGGGTCGAGTAGCCGGAACCGGAATCGGCATAGATGGTTTGCAGCACCCGCGAGACAACCGCCTTGGCTGCCCAACCCTTGGGCCTCTGCCACTGGCGAGCCTTCTTGGCCAGGCCGTCGAGATAGCGCCGGATGGCTCTGGGCCTCGGATAGATGCCTTTCCACTCGGCAGTGAGCCAGCCCTCGTGAGGCGGGGCGTCGACAATCTTCTCGACATCCTCTTCGGTAAGCTGCGCTCCCTCGAACACGCCCTTCGAGTAGAAGTAAGGCACGATAGAGAGGTCGTTGCCACGCACCTGGCAGCCGCGCCGGGCAGCCTCGATGAGCACGCTGCTGCAGCCACACATGGGGTCATATATGGTCTTCGCATCCTCAGGGAATTTGCCGGCGATGTACTTGGCCAGGCGCTGCTTGTTGCCGATGTAGTTCGCCTTGGCGAACTCGCCCTTCCGGAGCGCTCTGAGCGGGTAGTTTGCGATAAGCAGTTCCTTGCGTATCGCGCCGTCGAAGGTAGACATCCGGGCAGACTCGATATGCTTGACGTGGAAGCTCTTGAACAGCTTCCTGTGTTCGGGCGTATCGTTCAGGCTCAGGAGGAACCTGCCCTTGATCCCCTTGACGGCGGTGAGGAGTTCCTTCACATCCACCTTACCGTATTTGTCAGGCCAGTGAGTTCCAGGATACGGAGGGTCGAGGTAGAAGAAGGTGTCTTCAGAGCCGTGTTTCTTCAGTATCTCCTTGTAGTCCCTGCAGGAAACCCTGGTGCGGGCGAGCTTCCCCTTGATCTCCGGGAGGCGCTCGAAGAAGGTGCTGAACTGTCTGCCCGGCTTCCCCGGCGAAAAAGATGTCCGCCTGCCTGCAAAAGAAAAATACGACAGGTACAGGAAGCGGTGCAGCCTCTCTACATCGTCTGCAGGCTTCT
>CAYWBA010000555.1:0-1776 GCA_964455955.1 uncultured Planctomycetota bacterium
TTCAGCATCTTCTGCGACGGCACCACCGTCAGCGTCAAAGGCACCCGCTTCTCGGTTCGCAGGGAATTCGACCGCACCGTCGTGACTGTGGTGGAAGGGCTTGTGTCCTGCCTGTCCGCCGATACAGAGGTTATAACAGGCCCCGGCCAGCGCACTTTCGCACTCGCCGGAGCGCCGCCTTCCGAGCCTGTTCCCGTAAATCCGGCAGAAGAGTTGCAGTGGGTACTCGGCGCTGCGCCCGGGCCGGTTGAGCCAACTGCTGCACCGGCAGCACCCGCGGCAATTCCGCCGGCGCCGCCGGCTGCTGTTGAGCCTGCACCACTGCCTGTTGACCAGCCACTCGAACCACGTAAAAAAGAAAAATAATCCCGCCACAAGAAAACGATTTGCATCTTCCGCGTCTGGCGAGCACTTAAAGTATCGCGTTGGCGAGCATGGCTTCTTTAAGGTATTTCCGCGCATAGTGGAGGCGGCTCATAACAGTCCCTATCGAGCAGCGCAGTACCCTGGCTATCTGCTTGTACGGCAGGTTTTCCATGCAGTGCAGCAGCAGCACGGCGCGGTGCTCCGGCGAAAGATTGTCCACCAGTTCGAGAACCTTTGTCCTGAACTCGCCGCACCAGATGCCTTCAAGCGCCGTGCTCGCACTGTCGGCTGGCGCAGTCCCGTTTTCGCAAAGCTCATCGTAGGAGACTTCGCCGGCGCGTTTCTTGCGAATATGGTCAATGCTGTGGTTGACTGCGATTCGGTATATCCAGGCCCCGTAGTTGCCGGATTTTTCGACTGAATCAAGAGAGCTGTACGCCTTGATAAAAATCTCCTGCACGAGGTCAAGCGCATCCTCGGTATTGTTTGTGTAGCGGCGTGCAATATAATAGACCCTGTCGCGGTAAGTGTTGAACAACTCCTCGAAGAGGCGGTCGTTCTTTCTAACTGTTGCACTGCGCCGTTTCATGACATAGCTCTCCCCTAATCCACCCTTCACTTAAGCAACAGCTATGCCATTTCGGCGGCCTGGCGGATGGAAAAGTTTTCACAATTACGTAACACTTTGCCAGACAAAGTGTTAGCTCGCCCGGAAAACCGGGTGAAGGGGAAAGAGAGGAGCCGGGGTTGCTGAAAAATGCCAACCCCGGTTGGCAGTTACCGCCAACCCCGTTGCCATAACAAACATCACCAGGGACGAAGTACCGCCCGCCCTCAACTGAGTCGCCGCTTTATGACTTGTGGAGCGCCTGTTGTTGTGGTAGAATGCTGTTAAGAGGACTTTCGATGGTCGCAGATAACGTTCATCTGGGAAATCTCGGCATTACCTTCCCATATTGACAGGGAATGGCAAAAAAATGATAATCCTATTGTTGCCAGGATTGCTCGCTATAGCACTTAGCGGAGGATTGTTTCTTTGGTCGCTTTTTCAGCCATTAGTTCCTTCCATTATCTATACAACCCTGGTCGTGCTGTTCTCAGGATACCTGTTTCTTTCCGACATATTCGGAAGACCAAGAATTGATAAATCCCTGTGGTCGGATAGAGAAGCCGAAGTTATTAAAGACTATCATATATACTTACGGTATCCATTCGGTTCGCGAATATTTTCTTGGTCCTTAGGCGTCTTTCGGTGGTCTGCCGTACTGTGGGTACCCTGGCTGCTTTGGCAAGGCTTATGGCTCCAAGCTCTGATAATCGCTTTAAATTGGTTTCTAACCTCGTCTCTTTATGTCAAGCTTGACCCAGTCTTCATTCTTTCGAAAGCAGTTGAAAGGGGACAACTGGAAT
>CAYWBA010000556.1:0-647 GCA_964455955.1 uncultured Planctomycetota bacterium
TGCTTCGGCAGCACCGGCGTTACTGTTCCCATCGTTCTTCTCAGCGACTGGATGAAAGCTGAGGAGGTAATGGTCTTCACCGACTGTACCTCCTGCAGTTCGACCCTGTTGCCGCAAATCACTATTTGCTCCATAGGGCTTCTCCTTTCTTTCCAAGAATGAAAGGGCTGCGTGCACTCTCGTACAACGCAGCCCGGGTTATGCCTAACATCCTGCTTTGAAGCCCGAGCCGTCCGGCTGCAGCGTAGCGTCAGCGAAGCGGAAGCCGGGAAGGCTGGGCGGAAACAAGTTTAACCGGGAACTACTTTTCGGCGGCGACGATACATCGCCTGCTGGTTGCCGTACAATTTCGCGCTTCCAAGACACCATTTGGGCCTGGCAAGATTGAAACCGTCGTACATTACCGCTCCAGGATGTTTAGACCGTTTTTGCCATTGCTGCCTATGTCAAGCTTGCCGTTCTCCCAACAGGGAATCATCCATACTCTGGTTCCCCTTTCTTGAAAAAGGAAAGGGCTGCACACTGGATATGTGGCAGCCCTTAAAACCCCGACATCCTGCCTTGAAGGCGGGTGCTCCATCTGGAGCGGAGCTGAAGGCTGAGCGTAAGATGGGAGCTCCGGCCGTAAACAGGTTAGAGGGCCGTTT
>CAYWBA010000556.1:657-1776 GCA_964455955.1 uncultured Planctomycetota bacterium
GTTTGGCTTTCGGCGGCGACGATTCATCGCCCGCTGGCTGCCGTGCAGATTCAAACTTCCAAGTCAAAATGCACCCGTACTGGTTGAAGCTGCCGTGCATACCGGTCCAGGATGTTCAGGTTGACCATTGCTATGCTACTCAGAGTAGCCGTTGAATATCTTGCCACAATTTGCTTCTACATGTGAGAGGTGTTAGAATTAGAGTGAGATGAGAAAAGGATTATGCATATTCATAGCTTCTATGCTGCTGGCTGCCTGCTCTGGAATTCAGCAGGCGGATGTCCGGGAGCAGAGAATCAAACCGGCGGAAGTCTATTTCGTCATCAAATCAACCCCCATCTGGCCGGATTACCTTGACTTGTACTTATCCATGCTGCTGCCGGACTATCGGGGATTGCTGGTCCACGGTTATGGAATACACCAATCCGGAGAGTACGTAAGCCACTCGGTGACGAGCGAGCATGCGAAAGAAGTGATAATCGCAACGGCGGAGTTTCTCATTGAACATGCACAGAAGCACGACGTAAACACTGCCAGTAAGCCGTTCGACAAGTGGACATCAGATGAGATGTTCGCTTTTTTCCTGACTGGGTTTGGAAGATATCCGGTCGGCGTAGAGCTGGGTCCGGAATGGGATTACGCGGGACTGCTGGAGAAGATGATTGAACGAAAAGACTCACCGGCAATAGTTCCTTACTATAAGCTGATGCTCGCATACCTCATGGAAACCGAGGGTAACGGCTACATGTTCGACCCGCCTGAGAATCCGGGGCCGGAAGCATTGCGCGCCATGTACAGCGAGGTAGCGGACTATAAGAACGCGCCGGACTGCCTGAGGGCGAGCGCGCTGGTCTCGCTTCTGGGCCATGAGGAGTCCAAGAAGGCCCGGAAGCAAATAGCCCACAGAATCGTGAGCGAGTTTTCCCCGTTCAAGGATTGGCCTTTCTTCCAAGAGGCGCAGGGGATATTGGATAAGTAATTCTGCCCTTCTCAATTATGCATTGCTATCACCTCCTTATCAATGAAGCTATCTCCCGCATTTCTCTCAGGAATTGCCTTCCTCTTCTCCTGTTCACACCGAAGATATAGGCTGCCTTGCCGGCAGCGACAGCAAGCCTA
>CAYWBA010000557.1:0-1766 GCA_964455955.1 uncultured Planctomycetota bacterium
CGGAGGGCTTTACCGGTACTCTGGCGCCGGTCACCAGCCAGGATATGAAAGTCGAACTGGAGGCTTATAAAGGAGAACTTCGCATCTCAAACCTCGTCCAGCCGGGAACATTAGTGAAGAAAGGCGACGTGCTCGCGCAGCTTGATGCACCGGATATGGATGATACACTGGCGGATGTCGGGAAGAACCTGGAGGCACTCGAGCTCTCCTCTCGCTCCCTGACAACAGAATATAATCACGTGCTGCAAAAGGATGAGCATGTATTGAAGAAGGCGAAGCATATATTGAAAATCGCAGAAGAATCGCTGGATAAATGGAACAAGGAAGAACAAGCTGACAAGATACGTTCATCCGAACTGTACTTAGAGCAACTTCAGGCCAGCGTGGAGGATCAGAAGGATGAACTCGCACAACTCGACCGCCTTTACAAAGGCAACGAACTGGCCAAGGAGAGCCAGGATATCGTGCTTAAGCGCGCCCGCCGCCGTCTCAAGCGAACGGAAGAGTCTCTCAAACTGAGGAAACGCGCCCACCAACGTATGCTCAAATACGATATCCCCAAAGAAGATCAAGAGAGGGGCTTCGCGGTCGAATCGGCCACCCAGGCATTGCGGAAGGTTCAAGATGAGCAAGCCTTGGCCCACGCGGGTCTGAAGGTCAATCTCATCCGTATGGAAGTTTCACTGCGGCACGGGCGGAAGAAACTCGATGACCTCAAGAAAGACACGGAACGTCTGACAATCAAAGCACCGTTCGATGGTATCGTCGTGATTGGGCCACTTGCCGGAAATCCGGGGACTTCGGCCAAGTTGAAGCCCGGCGACAAGATCAAACCTGACACCGTGGTGGCCGGCGTGATTGATCCCATGTTTCTTCAGGTCACGGTACAGGTGCCAGCAAAAATAGCGGCTTCCATCGCTACGGGCGCGAAGGCCAAGGTGACGGTAGATGCTTTCGGGCTTACTTTGCCGGGGATTGTCAAGGCGCGTGGACTGGTGGCCAAAGAGGACAAGGTACCGGTTATTATAGAAGTCCGCAACGAAGAGCAGATGTTGTTCTCCGGGCTTTCCGCCAAGGTGACCTTCCCAAAGGAATAAGGCATGATCCGCCGAGCCTATCTAACCTTTGCCGGCATTATATTGGCTGTGTTGCTGCCGGCCTTGATACTCTATCCGCTGGGCTGCCAGAAGAAAGACCCAACCGAGCCTGCTGCGAAGCAGGTGCCTCCCAAACCGGCAAATGGAACGGAAAAGCCGTCGGAACCTGCCTCTACCCCGGAGAAGCTCCCGCCCAGGGCGAATGCTTGGAAACCTCTATACCAGGCCTCACTCGATCGTTCGGTGAAATGGCTGCTTGACAACCAACATGATGACGGGCGCTGGGGACATTTCCTGCCGCAACGCCCGCAGGATATCTACATCGGCGAAGTCAACTCACTGAAAGCCTTCGGGAACGCGAGTTCGGCCCTATGCTGCATGGCTTTGCTGATGCAGCCCTCCGTAAGGGGTTCAATTATCTCATATGCGCTCCAGATGCATGCCGAGTCAGCGGCACGACTTTCTATAACTTCTGGGCGCACGCATACATGCTGCAAGCTATTTCACGTGGACTCGAAGACGAACGCCTGAGTGACCTGCACGCGGAATTGAGAAAGCGGGGTGAACACGAGTTGAATCGCCTGCTCAGCATGCAGAGCCTTAACGGCGGTTTCGGCTACTATGACTTCCATTATAAAACCTACCGGCCATCAGGCTCTTCATCAACGT
>CAYWBA010000558.1:0-1759 GCA_964455955.1 uncultured Planctomycetota bacterium
CAGACAACAAAGAAGGCTGGCGCAAACTGGCCGAATGTTACAGGAGACTGAACAAGCCCCAGGAGGCGGAAGACGCGCTCCGAAAAGCAGAGACTTCTGAGCAGGCATCGCTGCTGCCCGAGTTCGAAGGCCTGCCGGCACCATCATCCAAGCATCCGAGAGGCAAGCCCGGCACTGTATCAGGCAGGGTGAGGGATGAGCGGGGGAAACCTGTTGTCGGCGCGACAGTTTATATTTACTCCATGCCGACTCCCATCGGAAAAATCTCGCGAGACAACCTGCTCACCAATGTTAAGACTAACAAAAAAGGCTACTATGAGGTTACGGGGCTGACTGAAAAACAGGTGAACGTGTGGACATCGAAGGATGGGTATGAGGTTGACTTGACAGCGATCAAGGATGTGGGTGTTCCGGCGGCGGGCGTTGATTTCGTCCTGCGCAAGACAGGCAAGCCTAAACCCAAGCATAAGCCTCGTAAGAACTACAAGGAATGGGCGAATGAACTCCTGAAATTCGCGAACGACAACTACCCCGGCGTTAAGGCAGCCGACCTCAAGAAGCTGAGGAAATATCTGGGCGAAGCGGTGAAGGACCCTGTCAGCCAGGAAGAAGCGCTCATGTATTGGGATGAAATGAAGACGCTATACTACAAAGGCAATCTGGAATTGCTGCGCAGTATGATAGACACCTGGGAAATATGGAAGAAGACCAATACCTTCCCATGGCACCGTTAGCCTTACCTGCCACAAAGTCCCATACCCTCTGCGTGTTTCTACCTGTCGTTACCATGGGGTTCGTACGAGGCGGCCTGGTGCATGAAGGCTTCTATTCGCGTCTCCTCCGCCGACTGGGCGGTCCCGTCGTAGGCCATCTTGAGCACGGGGATGTTGTCGAAGTCGCGCTTGAAAGGCTCAAGGAGCGCGTTTACTATGGTGCCGGGCAGGCACTGGAACGGCGCGAGGTTGACAATGCCCTGGTATCCTTCATGGACGTACTCGACACACTTGCCCATTGAGAGGACGGCCTCGCCGCGGATTGCTTCATGAATATAAGGGCTGCTGAGTTTGACAATATCGGTCGTCTGCGGCTCAAGGCAGAAGCTTCCAATGTGGCCGACAAACTGTTTCTGGACAGCATCCTTATCCATGCGGGCAACCCACTGGGCCAGTTTCTCTGCGGCGATGCCCTTGTAGTTCCTGTGGATTCGCAGGTCGAGCAGCCGCTCGTAGTCAATGTAGTTCATCCACTCCTCGAAGGCCGGAAGAGTGGCCTGCCCCCCGAAATCTTCTATCTTGCGGGCAAGGAAGTTGTTTGCAAACTCGTTTGAACGGACAAATATTTCGCCCACGATGCCGATTTTGGGCTTCTTCACCGACGTGTCCACCTCGAGTTTACTGAATGCCTCGATAACGCGGTGCGGGAACTTCTTCACACCGCGCGTGTCCCTTTTCTCAAGCAGCGCGACAAGCTCGTCCATAAGCTTCCGGAAAAGCTTGTCCGCGGAGCCTTTTTCAACCTCGTAAGGGCGTTTTTCAAGAAGCATCTTTTTGGCCATGTCAACGACCACGATACCCCTCCAGGCGAGCCTGCGGAAGCCTACGCCAAGCCGCTCAAGGTCCTCGTTCCAGTCGGCTGTCTGGTCGAGCGCGACCATCTGCACGTTTTCATACCCGAGGTCGTCGAGGACCATGCGCTGGAAGCGGTTGTACTGGCCGAAGCGGCAGGGGCCGCGGGCATCAGGCATGAAGAAGGCGGCGCG
>CAYWBA010000559.1:0-1702 GCA_964455955.1 uncultured Planctomycetota bacterium
GTCCTGGATGCGGCTCGTTTCAGCTATTTTGTTTCGGCTGAACTGGGGGTCAGCGGCCGGGACGTGCAGGGGATACTAATGGGCGGACACGGCGATGATATGGTGCCGCTGCCGAGGTTCACGACGGTTTCAGGCAGACCAATCACGGAATTGTTGGACCAACAGACAATCGGCCGGCTGATAGAGCGAACACGAAAGGGCGGTATTGAAATCGTCGATTTTATCGGGTCAAGCGCATATTACGCGCCTGCCGCCGGTGTAGTCAAAATGGCGGAGGCGATTATCAGCGACAGCAGGGCGACAATGGCCTGCTGTGCGTATTGTCAGCAGGAATATGGGGTGGGTGGTTATTTCATAGGCGTTCCCGCTATGCTCGGAAAAGAAGGGGTTGAGAAGGTCGTAGAGCTGAAACTCAACCCGGATGAACGGGCGGAATTCGACAGGTCGCTGGAACATGTCCAACAGCTCACGGCAAAAGTTGATAAGTTATTGTAATTTGGCTACTTAACGTTTTACCGGATTCAGCGATAATAAGCAGATACACCCGCCTTATAGAAACCGCGTTTCCGCCGCAGGCGGACAAGTTTGGGGCTGGAAAATGGAACTGATAAAGAAAATCAAAGAAGCGGAATCGCAGTCGCAGAAGATAATCGAGCAGGCAAAAGCGGACTCGGCCGGGCTGGCTGAAGAGTCGAAAACCGCCGGTCAAAAGGCGATGGAGCAGGCCGAGCGAGACAGGAAAAAGGCGATTGAATCCGCCGTTGCCGCCGGCAAGTCCCAGGGCCAGACGGAGACAAATACACTGAAGGCCGAAGGACAAAAACAGCGTCAGCATCTGCGCGACAAGGCGACCTCGCAAATGAACACAGCTGTTGCGAAGGTGGTGGAGTTCCTGAAAGGATAGCGATGGCAATCGCAAAGATGGCCAAGATAATGATTGTGAGTCATCGCGGCGAAGCGGGCGAGCTGCTGGAGGCGCTGCAGCAGGAAGGTATCTGCCAGGTATTAAACGCGGAGACGGCAATTGCCAGCAAGCAGATAGAGGACCTTGGCCGGGGCGGAGAGAAACCCAAAGACATCGAAGAGATTCTCGGTCGGCTGTCGAAGGCCGTCGAGTTTCTAAAACCGTTCAGCAAACAGGCCGGAGGCATCGGCGCGATACTGGCGCCAAAGGCCGTCGTTGACAGACGGACATACCAGCGAGTTACCTCGGATGAATCAATTCTCACCGTCGCACAACAGTGCGGCCGGACACAGGAACAGATTGAGAAGTTCAAAACCGATATCGAGAACCTGAATTCCCGGCTGGAAGAGCTGATGCCCTGGGAAGGTCTGGAAACTGAAGTTGAGGACCTTGGCCGGCTGCAAAAAGCAAGCTGCTGGGCGGGGCTTGTGCCGAGCCAGCGGCTTGACCAGTTACAGAAGGATATTCCTGAGACGGGCGCCGTCATCGAAATAATCGGCGACACAGCCAACAAAAGCGCCTGCCTGATAGTCGGGTTGAAGGAAAACGCGGAGCAGATTCACAAGCTGCTGCGCTCGGCGGAATTCGAGCAGGCGAGCTTCGCTGGCATCAGGGGAACGATAGCCGACGAAATAAGCCAGACGCAGGATAATCTTGAGAAATCGAAACAGGAGCTTGAGGCCAGACAGCAGGAGGCGTCGTCGTTAGCCAAACACCTTTTGAAGCTTGAGATTCTTT
>CAYWBA010000560.1:0-1692 GCA_964455955.1 uncultured Planctomycetota bacterium
TCTGTAAATAGATGCCGTAAGTCGTTGGTACGTAAGGAACTCTATTTACAGACGGTTTTCACAGCCGGTTTGCACCGTTGGGTGGGGTTACGATGGTACGTAATGCAACTCCAGGGCAGGCAAGAGGTTGGGTTGAATCCCACACAAAACAGCCCCAGACCCCTGCCTGAATCTGTAAACAGGTGCACCTGTTTTGAATTGCCTGCTACTGTAAGTCCTTATGCCAAAAGCAGGTTACGACATCTGCCCCCCACACAAGCTATTTACAGATATGTTTACAGACGGAAATACCGGGCTGTTCTTGCGCAAGTGGAGACGTGAGCCAGTGATGATTTGTAAATTTCGCACATCTGTCACGGCCGGATTGGTTGAATTTATTTGCCTGTTATCCGTCTTTGGATTAGAATGGCGGCACCGGATGACGGAATATTTACATGCTCGGAGGTGAAAGAGATGCAGAGAATCTTCCTGTTAGCTGCGGTTATGGTATGTTGCCTGTGTGCAGTGCTTGTAGCGAAGGATGCGAAAGAGAAGATGTACATGCCCAAGGGGGTTCAGGCGGCGGTGCAGACTTTCAAGCGCGACTGCCCCATGTGCGGATGGAACGCACTCAAGAAGCGCTCCAACGACAAGCCTGCGAAGAAGTTCGATGGCGCATTTGCCAGAAGCTCGACCTGCCCCTTCTGCGGCGGGGCTGGCAAGGTGCATGAAACAATAGACTGGGCGGAAGGCTATGTTGAAGCGTATGGCGTCGGCGTAGCTGAGCAGCGCTCCACAGCGAAAGACCCGGCCAAGCGCAAGGCCCAGGACCTGCTTATGGCGAGGAGGGCGGCCGAGGTGAGGGCTAAGCGAAATGCGGTCGCGCTTCTGGCCAACCTCAGGCTTGACCTGAAAGGCGCGGCGGAATCCGGGACTTACAAACAGGCGATTGAGGCTACGGTCAAGGGTGCCGAGTGCAGCGAGGTTGCCTCCAACCATGACGCGCAGACGCCTTACTACGTGGTGAAGGCACGCGTCCCGCTCTGGGGGGTCAAGGGCCTCAGCGCTTCTCTGTGGTCTGCCTACAGCAAGGGATACGGCGCCAGGGTGGGCCAGGTTGCCGCGCCCAGGGCCGAGCTTGAGGAAGAGTACGTCATAATTATTGACGCCCGGGGCACAGACTGCCCGCCGCACCTTTTCCCGCGCATAGTTACGGAGAAGGGCGCAGTTGTCTACGACATCACGGTGGTTAACAAGGATGTCGCCCGCAGCAGCGGCATGGCGCGTTTCGGCTGCCTTAAAGAAGACATCCCTTTTGAGAAGCTCCAGGAATCGCTCAAGCAGTCGGCTCTTGACGAAACGGAACCCGGTCTGGCAGGGCAGGCTTACGGCTTTGCTTTCGACGGTGACGGGGATGAGGCTCCGCCGGAGAAAGAGGACAAGAAGCGCCGCAGGCGGAAGAAAATCAACCTTGTGGTGAAGAGCAAGAAGAAGGGCGGCGAGGGTGCGAGCGTGGTCGTTTCCGAGGCGGATGCCGGGAAAATGAAGGAAGCGGACAAGAAGACCGATTCCCTCAAGGGCGGCAAGGTTATTGTCATTACCGACTCGCGCGTTGCGGGCAAGGAGGGCCGCATCATAACTTTCGGCAGGGCGCGGTATGCCTGCCGCAAGTAGCCGGGCGCTCTTCTTGATTGCCCCAAAATATATGCTTGC
>CAYWBA010000561.1:0-1676 GCA_964455955.1 uncultured Planctomycetota bacterium
AGCGGTCAAGGATTCCTGCTTCGAAAAGATGCGCCATGATATCCAGCATACCCGAGCCGCAGATGCTTTTTGCCGGTTGGCCGTGTATCGTGGTGTACTTGAAGGTAAAACTTTCAGGCTCATTGGAGACAGATTCCACATCAAAGCTCTCGACAGCCCCCTTCACAGCACGGCTGCCATGCTCCACGCCCGAGCCCTCGAAAGCGGGGCCGGCCGAACACGAGCAGCAGACCATCCAGTCCTTATTGCCGAGTACGATTTCCCCGTTGGTGCCGATGTCGACAAACAGGCAGGTCTCTTCCTTCTTGTCCAGTTGCAGAGCCATAGCGCCGGAGGTGATATCGGCACCGACGTAGGCAGCCACGCTTGGAAGCACGTAGAGAGTTGCCTCCGGGTTTAACCTCATACCCACCTCGTCGGCCCTCAGAGGAGGAATTACATTGGCGGTAGGTATGTAGGGCTCCCTGCGTATCCTCGTCGGGTCAAGCCCGAGAAGAAGGTGTGTCATCGCCGTGTTCCCGGCAACAACGGCGCAGGTAATATCATGAAGGTCAACATTATTTCTTGATACAAGCTTCGCCACAAGACCGTTTATGTCGCTGAGAACTAGGTTTTTCATATCTTCGAAAGCGTCGTGTTCCTCGGCATAGATAATGCGCTGGATGTAGTCTTCGCCGTAGCGCATCTGTGAGTTATAGGTTGCAGCTGCATCCAGCGTGGCGAGTTTCTTCATATCGACGAGATGCACAACGACCGTGGTGGTCCCTACATCAATGGCCAGGCCGAAGTTCCTGTGTGAAGTGTCGCCGCGCTCAAGATATACAATCTCGCTGGTGCAGTGATGATAGGCTACAGTCGCAGTTATGTACCCCTTGGCACGCCTAAGCGCCCGCGGTACGTCAAGTAGCATATTGTACCCGCTGTGAAGTTCCATGTCCGGCTTGCCCATGGCGGAGCGTATCGCGTATCCGAGCTGCTCGGTGTCTGCGATGTTGGAGGTTTGATTATCCTGCAGCTTCAGATACAGTTTCTTAACAAGCGGGTTGAGTTCATATCCCGGTGCCTCCACGGCATCCCGTGACCTGACGTTTTTCTTGCCGACGAGAATTCTCCCGGCCTCGCTTGCTCCCGTGGGGATTGCAACTTCTATGTCATCTGCAACCTCCGTTTTGCATGCAAGTACGGAATCTTTTTCCCCACTGCCAATGGAAGCAGAGGCTTGCGTCTCCCGGATTTCGCCCTTTGTTATCCGGACCCTGCATTTGCCGCACACTCCCTGTCCGCCGCAAATGCTGTTTATATACACACCTGCGATATGAGCCGCCTCAAGGATTGTCGTCCCCTCTTGGACATTGACAGTTATATCCTGCGGCATGAAATGCACTTTGTAATTTTTCTTTTCCATCGTGTTCCTTATTTCCCTTTCGAAGCAAAAGACTTCCATCGGCTCAGAACTCAGTCATCGCAGGGTCTCTTCTCGCAGGGCTCGTCCCGCCCGCAGCACGTGCTGTCGCGGCCACAACGAAGCGCTCTTGAGTTGCCGCGACCATAATCCGTCTCGTAGAAACCACTGCCTTTGAAAATCACGCCAGCTCCGCCATGTATGATGCGGCGCACCGGCCCGGCGCATTCCGGGCACTTCTTCACGGGAACATCCGTCATGTTTTGGAACTTCT
>CAYWBA010000562.1:0-1675 GCA_964455955.1 uncultured Planctomycetota bacterium
TCGCCGATATTGAAGGTTTGTTTGAAGTCGAAGTGGTAGCAATGTGGCAGGATATCCAGCAGGTATTCGAAGAAATAGGCGCTCAGAAGGATGTCGTAGAACTGAAGAGCCTGATTGCCAGACTCCCTCCCGGCGAATCTATGGCGGAACGGTTGAGCCTGGGAAAGCTGGTGAAGGGTAGGCTCGAGGCGAAGAAGCGTGCCGTTCGCGAGCGCATCCTACCGGCATGGGAACAGGTGGCGCATCGGACCTTGCGTCACGAGATCCGCCACGACGCAATGGTCATCAACGCGGCGTTTCTCCTTAAGACAGAAACGTCTGACAGGCTCGAAGCCTTGGTCAGAAAAGCCGACAGCGAGGAAGGTAACACGCTGAACTTCCGCATCGTCGGCCCGCTGCCACCTTACAGTTTCGGCACTGTCCAATTGCGACGTTCGCAGCTAACGGAACTGGATGCGGCCCGGCGTGAGCTCGCTCTGCCGGAATGTATTACTCCCGGTATAGTAGCGGATGCAGCCCGGCTGGCAATGCGCCGCTTTCATCCCGATACCAACCTGGCAGATCACGAACTCGGCCAGAAGTTCGAGCGCGTGAAGACGGCAGTGAACCTGCTCAAGCGCTTTTGCCCGCCGCAGGGGCTGGATCTCCGCGAGTCCCGGAGCCGCGAGTTCTTGCTCGTCGAACTGATGGAGGTATCATAAGCGATGGAAGGCGGATTCTATATCTATGCGATGGCCGCCACAGACATGTCAATCGTTCTGGATGTCGATGGCATCGACTGGAACGGCGAGCCGGTCGAGACGCTGCCGCAGGGCGATATGGCGGCCATTGTGAGCTGCTGCAATGCAGACCGATATGACGTGACCCGCGCCAACACGGTCGCGCACCAGCGCGTTATGGAGATGGCGATGAAGCGCTGGACAATCCTGCCGGTCCGTTTCTGTACTATTGCAGAGAGCAGAGAGCAAATTATCGAAAAACTCCTCATTCCGCGCAGGCAGGAATTCCGCGAGCTGCTTGACGTCGTGGCGGGCAAGGTCGAGCTTGGCCTGAAAGTCTTGTGGACCGACATGGAGGCCATCTTCGCCGAAATTGTCGAAGAAAACCCGGACATTAAAGCCGCCCGTGCCAGAAAGGTTGCGCCGAGCACTCCGGCACATGCCGTCAGCCTTGGCGAAATGGTCAAGAACGCCCTGGACCGCAAGAAAATGAGGGAAAGCAGGCAGTTTCTCCGGCGTTTCGACGGGCTGTGGTTCGACCGCAGGGTGAACGACGTATTCGGAGACTCGATGATTGTTAACGCGTCATTCCTGGTAAAAAGCCAACGCGAAGAAGAGTTCGACAGGTGTGTAGAGACCGTGGATGCCGAAATGAACGGACGGGTGAAGCTCAAATACGTTGGACCGGTCCCCCCCTGCAACTTCGTTGAGATCGTGGTGACTTGGTGATGATAGGTGATGCAAAATGGCGTTCTTGATAGACGATATTCTGCTGGCGCCGATCACGTTCCCTACTTGGATTTCCAGAAAGATAGGGGAAGCCGCGTACGCGAGCATGACTGACGAGAGCACTGTCCGACAGCAATTACTTGAACTGCAAATGCGCTTCGAGCTGGATGAAGTCTCGGAGGAAGAATACGACCGGCGTGAGGCATATCTGCTCAAGCAACTCGATC
>CAYWBA010000563.1:0-1666 GCA_964455955.1 uncultured Planctomycetota bacterium
AACGGAGAGGACGCCCGCGATCTGGCACAGGACGTTTTTATCAAGGCTTACAACTCACTGGATATGCTTAAGGATACAAGCAGGTTCGGTGCGTGGCTTGGCAAGATAACTGCTCGCATGGCGATTGACCGCCTCAGGGTTCGGAAGAGGAATGTCTCCTTGCCGGAGCTGGGACCTGTAGAAAATACTCTCTCGCACAATCCCTCGCACCCCAGCCTTACTCAAGACGAAAAGGAAAGTATTGGTTACAAGCTGCAGCAGATAAAGGAACTGGTCGGGCATCTCCCCGAGTACTACCGCGTGGCCTTTGTCCTCAAGTATATGGAAGGGCTTTCAAACAGGGAAATTGCCAGTTTCCTCGGTGTTCCTCTCAGCACGGTCGAGGGCAGGCTTCACAAGGCGCGAGAGTTTATCAGGGAACACATGAATAAATGAAATTATTTATTTAGAAATTCTTTACAAAAAAAGGTATTATGTGCAATGTTGTGCCATCGTCAGTAAAGATAGAGGGAAGCGGAATAGGGGGTCATAACTCATGAGCATAAAAGGCGTGGCCGGTTTTCTTGCACTTGTGGCGGCAGTTGTTGTCGCGGTTGTGCTGATATGGCATTATGCCAGTCCTTCGCATAACCTGCCGCAGCCTTCAGGGCCTGGGCAAGGGCCTGGGCAGGGGCAGGGAAAACAGGCTGCACCTGGCGGCACAGGGAAGTCGGGCCTTGTCAAAGTCAACTGGAAATCCAGGGAAGATAAAGAAAGCAAGACCCAGGAAAAGCAGGAGAAAGCCTTCTCGCCGCTGTTTGATGGTGGTTCTGATAAGCAGGGCCAAAAACAAGAATCTCCTGAAAGGCCGGACGGGAAAAAAGAAGGGACAACAGGGGGAGAATTTTAAGAGGACACTAAGATGAAGTGCAGCAAGGTCCTATCCAGCATGGAAGCTTACCTGGGCGGAACCATCTCACTCAGGCAAAAGAGAAGTATTGACAAGCACCTCGGAAGCTGCGAAAAGTGCAGGGCTGAGCTTGAGCGTTGTACTAAAGAAAACTCGCTTTACCGCCAGGTGCTTGCACCGGAAAGTCTGAGCGGCGCGCTGCGTAACTACGTGCTCAAACGGCTCGACCGGTCTTACAAACCTGCTGTCAAGCTCGGCACAGAGAGACGAAGAAGCGCTTTCTGGATTGCATCTGTTGCCGCTGCCGCGCAGTTCATAGTTGCCTTCTGGCTGGCCGGGACTTTTCTCTTTCCCGAGGTGCCGGTTAAAGCAGAGAGTGTCAGGTCCAAGGGGCCAGGGAAAATGGTGGTGGTCAGGTGGAAACGTGACCTTGACCCCTACCGTTACTTCTCTCTTGACGGTAAGGTTCAAACAGGTGCGCCGGATGTTGCAGAAGGGGACAAGAATGCCAATCAAGCCTACTGACAACTGTGGTCTCACCCTGATAGAGGTGATGATAACTGTGGCGATTTTTTCCGTCCTTATCATGGGGCTCGGGCAGACAGTCCTTGTGGGCCAGAAGTCCGCCACTGAGGCCAACCACCAGGCTATCATCCTGCTCGGCTGCCAGCAGGTTCTTGAAAAGCCGGAGCTCAGAGATGTAGACCACGCCCTTGCCGAACACGGTTCGACTTTCACCATAACATACGAGGGACCAGGCGGGAATATTACACTAAA
>CAYWBA010000564.1:0-1656 GCA_964455955.1 uncultured Planctomycetota bacterium
ACGCAGGGGGTCTCAGCAAGCTTTTTGCTTTCTGGTTTGTCTTCTTCTTCTTGTTGTTCTTGTTGTTCTTTGTCCATCTTGCAGGTAAGGCAACTTTCAAAGTATCAGCTCAGCGCCCGAGCGTGTTATCGGCTCAGGCGCGCCGTGCAGAATTATAGAAATTTAACATGCGAGGTTCAAATAATCAAGTCATTCCTTGCTGTTGACTGTTTTACTCACTTGTGCTACAGCCTTCGGGCTTGGCGGGCCAGTTGGAACGCCAGTTCGACTGCTTCAGATGCGGTGGTTGCTGTATGAAGCGTAAAGGGCCGGGTGCGCGAGGGATCGAGTTGCCAGGTATCCAGGCCGACAACAGGTATGCCGTTGCGCAGGGCCAGGGCTATTTCGGAAAGGGTGCCGAGTTTTCCCCCGATAGCTATCAGCGCGTTGGAAGCGGTGGCTACGAGTGCGTTCCTAACTTCGCCCAGGCCCGTGGGTATGGGGATTTGCACGTAAGGGTTGGCGCTTTCCGGGTTGCTGCCCGGCAGTATTCCTACAGTAAGGCCGCCTGCGAGTGCTGCGCCACGGCAGGCTGCTTCCATTGCGCCGCCAAGTCCGCCACAAACGAGAATTGCGCCGCGCTCCGCTATGAGCCTGCCAGTCTCTTCTGCGAGTGCCAATTCCCGGTCTGTTGCACTGCTGCCGCCTGCAACTGAAATGCGCAGTGGTTTTTTGCTATTTGGCATTTTCCGCCTCCTCCGCGGCGTCTGGTTGCGGAGATGGTTTGCCGGGCTGCGTGCTGGAAGGAAACTTGAAGACGAGGAAAAAGACGACAATCAGAATAAAGATAGCTATCATCGCGTAGTTGAAATAACGCTCGAGGAAGTCTCGAATTTTTTCGCCGAATTTCCAGACAAGGGCGCCTTCAATGAAGAAACGCAGGCCGCGGAAGATTGCGGAGGCGATTAGGAAGACGAAGAAGTTTATGTGACACAGGCCTGCTGCAATGGTGAAGAGCTTGTAAGGTATCGGGGTAAGTGCGGCGGCGGAGACTGCCAGGCCCGCGTACTGGTTGTAGAGGCTTTGTACTTCCTCGAACTCGCCTGTGAGGCCGCACCACTGGATAAAGGGCTCGGCCACAGGTTTGTACAGGGCGTAGCCGATTAAGTAACCAAGTGCGCCGCCGAGGACCGACCCAACCGTGCAAATAAGCACGAACTTGAAAGATTTCTTTTTATTGCCGAGGCAGAGCGGCATCAGCAGCACGTCCGGGGGCACTGGAAAAAACGAGCTTTCGGCAAAAGCAGTTGCAAAAAGCGCCCAGGGCCCGTAACGTGAGTCAGCCCAGCTCAGGACCCAGTGGTAAAGCTTCTTGATGGGGTTCCTGGTGGGTTTGTCAGTTGTAACACTTTGCCCTGTGTTAAGTTCGGTCATGTTTTGCGCCAGGCTTCCAGGAGATGGCTTAAATGTTAATATCTTGAGTGCTGAAAGTCAAGAAGTATGGTTGTCTTGTGGGGACATTGGGACGGAAGGCTGGGGAAATTTTTTTGAAAAAAGCGTAAAGAGGTGCAAGAATGTTGAATACCTTGCGTCTACTCTATCAGAGAAGCGAATAAGAAAGCAGGATATTGGGATAATGAGGTAGTGGTATGAGAACGGTTTATGCAGTTGCTCTGG
>CAYWBA010000565.1:0-1654 GCA_964455955.1 uncultured Planctomycetota bacterium
TTTCTTCAGTAGTTTCGTCCTTTGGTTCTTCCTCTTTCTCTTCTCCTGCTTCTTGCGATGGCTTTCCTGTTCAGGTTATCCTTCTTCGGCGAGAGGAGTCTGCTGCAACAGGCAGGCGAAAGCGTCATGTTTGGCATCGCTGTAGTGTTCTGTCTTCTTACTGTCTGGGTAGCTCTTCCAATGATTTGCGTCTGTGTCGTTTTCGTTGTACTCGCAAAGACCCGCAGACTCGGAATTATAGGTTAGTCAAACAGTACGCACCATAACACGCGGGTCCATGTAGCTGCACCACGTTCTTACAGCCGTCGTGGGACACAGGTTCCACTACCCGCGCTCGGTTCTGCATGCAAACTATGCCACTGATACTCCCTTCGACTTGCGCTGAGGTAAGGTCGTTTATGTCCTTAAGCCCGACAATATCATGTTGGCTCAAGGAGACGAGGTCATGGTCATGGACTTCGGCCTGGCCAAGCCTGGCATATATGCCCGGACGATTCCATCTATTCCGCTTATCTTAAAACCTCTACTGTTTGGGAAAGGTGTTTTGAATGCTCAAAGAGAAAAAATCAAATGAAGGCTGTAAAATCCCGCCCTCCCCGTTATTCTTAAATCCAGGCCTCATGTTAAAGCTGCTCATAAGTATTGCCGAGATTCTTCTTGCGGTGCAGATGAAGAACGCAGCTTATGAGAACAAATGCAATAAGCGGCATAAAGAAACCTGCCATGTCTTGCGGGGTGGTTGTGCCTTCTACCAGAGCGCAGCCTCCTGATTTCTTACGCGGCAGCAACATCGGCGTGCTTGTGACTGTGATAGAAACTGTTGCCACGTTCGAGTCCTCGGTGCCATCGTTCGCTTTGAAAGTGAAGCTGTCAGCGCCGAGGTAGCCTGCGTCGGGAGTATAAGTGAGGTCAGGTGCGGCACCGGAGAGAGTGCCCTGCGATGGCCCGGAAACCACGGCGTATGAGAGGGTATCCGCGTCAGCATCAGTTGCATGGAGAGTAACGGTTTTCGGAGTATCCTCGGCAACAGTTACCGCCTGGTCAACCGCGACCGGCGCGCTGTTCGTGGCGCCTGAACTGACAGAGACGATGGTGCTCTCGGTGTCAATGAGACCGCCGTCGTCCTCAACGGTGAGCACAACGGTATATGAGCCAGGTGAGTTGTAGGTATGGGTCGTTGTCACGCCGCTTCCAGTCGCAGTGTCTCCGAAATCCCAGGAATATGAAGTAATCGTACCGTCAATATCGGTCGAGCCTGTCGCGTCGAAATCCACCACAAGCGGCGCCGGCCCGGAGCCCGGGATGGCGGTGAAGCTTGCAGTCGGCGCGTCGTTTACCGAAGTCACCGTGACAGACACAGTTGCCACGTTCGAGTCGTCAGTGCCGTCGTTTGCCTTGAAAGTGAAGCTGTCGAGGCCGAAGTAATCTCCGTCAGGGGTATAGGTCAGGTCAGGTGCAGTCCCCGAGAGGGTGCCATGCGAGGGTGGGGTGACTACTATATACGTGAGGCTGTCACCATCCAGGTCTGTCGCGTCAAGGGTGATTGTCTTCAGGGTATCTTCATCAGTCACAACGGCCTGGTCGTTTGCAACAGGCGGGTTGTTTGTCGGGCCGTCTGGAATAACCTCGAAACAGTTGAGGATTGCGCGACCTT
>CAYWBA010000566.1:0-1641 GCA_964455955.1 uncultured Planctomycetota bacterium
CAGCCACTCCGGCAAGCTCGGCTATACTGAACGGCTTTTCCATGATATGGTTGGCAAGGCCTTCAGCTCTGGTTTGAACCTCCGGCGGCAACATCGCCGACATGAATATCACCGGCATCTCAGGACACAGAGTTACTGCCTCATCCAGTACCTCAAGCCCGTCGGCTTCAGGCATGTCGTAGTCAGTAATGAGCAGGTCAAATGACTCAGCACGTAACTTCCTGATTGCCACCTCGCCATTCTCTGCCTCGACCACTTCATAACCTCGAGGCGAGAGAGCTGCCACCACCACCATTCGTATGTCTTCGTTGTCGTCAGCTACGAGAATTCTCTTTGTCATCGGAATCTCCTTCCTGCATTTCTGGCGTCTTGAGAAGGTCAACGAACTGGCGCACGACCTCATCCATGAACTGCGATTGGCCCTTCCAGTCGCTTGGAATCTTCTGCCCAAGAACCTTCTCAAAGCGCGGCAGTGCGTCATCGAAATCGTAGAGTACCTTGGCGATGAGCCACAGCACCTGCTTGGGCAACTTCTTCAGCATCTCGCCACGAGTCAGGTCCATCAGAAGGCGCTCGAACCATTCCTTGTTGTGGTGGTATTCCCAGAAGCCGGAACTCCTCAGCCACTGCGTGAGTGTCTGGTACTTCTTCTTGCGCCCGCGACAGAACTCCGGCAGAGGGTTCAGGTAGAACTTCAGCTTGTTATCAGAGCCAACGAACTTCCCTATCGGGTAGAGCCGGCACACACTGGGTCTGTCGCACCAGACTGAGCAGAGGTTGCCTTTCAGGAACACGCAGTGCCCCGCCTCAGTGTGTTTGAGGACTACCAAAGGCATGTGGCTGTCAGGGCCGAGGTACTCGATGGCATATCGGGAGAGAAACTCCGTCGTCGTAATCTTGAGGTGGCGAGTCATCCGAAACACGTCGTAAGGATTGATGAGGATGTCTACATCCCTGCGACAGCACTCACCGCAACACTGACACGCGAACCGGAAGCGGCTCTGTGGCTTGAGTTCCTTCGCCTCGCCGGATTCTATATCCACCATAAACCTCTTGTGAGATGGAAGCTTCACAGTATCACCTCCAAAGCAACGGGCGACCGGGCAAGCCTCGCAGCTCACCCGGCCGCCGCGGTCATTCCATAGGCCTCTCCCTACTTCTGCTTCATGAGGGCCCTGAGCCGGTTGCTCAAACCCGCCCATTTTTTGCCCTGCTCGCTTTCAGGTCCTATGGCCTCCTCACAGTAATTGAATGCCGAGCGCATTATGGACTTCTTCAGCTCGGCGTTCGGGATGACCTTCTCCGTTTCAGGTCTATCCTTTACTGTGACCTTGATGCCATCAGCCGTTCGCTCCAGCAGGAACCTCACCCGCGGTGCTACGGGAGCGCTGCGCCCGCCGGCGAACTCGCACTCGACTTTGGCCTGCTTGCAGGCATCCCTGTAGGGGGCCACCGCTTTGGCATACGCCTGCTTCGCGGCCTGCTCCATATCCTTGGCCTTTGAGCGAAGCTCATCGGCCTGGGTCTGGGCTTTCTTCCTCTCCTTCAAGGCCGCATCCCCCTCCTTCCTCAACTCGGCGAGCGTGCTGTTGCCGCCGTTGACCTTCTTCTTGGCCTGCGGCTTTGGCTGCGCTGCCTTCT
>CAYWBA010000567.1:0-1631 GCA_964455955.1 uncultured Planctomycetota bacterium
GACACCGATAACCGCATCGGTGGACAGCGCGGAACCTCGCCGGATACGCGTTATGCCAAGCCCTACAAGCAGCCCGAATGCTATCATTGTCAGCCTCGGGTCTATTGACAACAGAAGGCCGAGCGCAATTCCGGTGAAAGCGGAATGGCTTATCGCATCGGAGAAGAAGGCCATGCGGAAATTGATTACATGTACACCCATGGCGGCGCAGGTGGGCGCAATAAGCATCATTGCCGCAAGCGCCCGAATCATGAACGAGTGCTCAAGCCAGTCAAAAGGCGGACCCGTTGCAGCCAACTGCCAAAATGTATCAGGAGTCACTGACACCCGCTTGGCCCTCCAGGGAAACCTTCGGTTCTGCGTGCCCGCTGTCAGGCACGTGATAGTGGTCGCCGTGGTGCCGTAGCACATCCGTGTTAAGGCCGAAGAGCTCTTGAAGCATGCCTGAAGTGAGCACCTCTGCTGCGCGGCCGGAGCACTTGACCGTGCGGTTGAGGCAAATAACCTGGCCTGCCTGCTCCGTCACAAACGACAAGTCGTGGCTCACAATAACAAGCGTGAATTGATGCTGCTTTTGCAGGTCGTAGAGTATATCCCAGAAAATCTCCTCGCCCCCCACATCCACGCCGCTTATCGGTTCGTCCATCAGGAGTATGTCCGGTTCATCCTTGATTGCAAGCGCAAGAATCACACGCTGGAACTCTCCGCCGGAGAGGGTGCCGAGCCTGTGATTGTGCAGGTGGGCGACGCCGGCCCGCTCCAGGGCGCTTGCAGCTCTCCGGCGGTTGGCCTTTCCGTGGCCGAACCACAGCGGTGTGCGCTGGACGCCCGCGGTCAGGAAATCCATGACAGTAATAGGCGCGCCCCGGTCAAAGTCAATGTGCTGGGGAATGTAGCTTATGGCCGGCATGCCGCTTCCATGCTCCGGGGCGGGGCAGAACGTGATTTTGCCGCTGTAAGGGATAAGGCCGAGTATTGCTTGAAGAAGGGTTGTTTTACCCGCGCCGTTTGGCCCGATTATCGCAGTTATCTCGCCGCAGCGGATTGCGCCGCTGACTCCCTTGACTATCTCGACGCCGTTGAGGCGTACAGTGACGTTCTCAAGCTCTATCGCGTGCGTGGTGCAGGTGAGGTGGTTATTTGCTGCCATCAAGCGCCTCTTTCAAAACCTGAAGGTTCTTTTTCATCACTTCCACATATGTTCCCGTCTGTACCTTTCCCGTGCTGACAGGGTCGAGAGAGAAAACCCTTGCGCCGGTTTCTGATGCAAGCATCTGTGCCAGCCTGTCGTCGAACTGCGGCTCCGCGAATATCGCCCGCACCTTTTTCTCCCGAATAACCCTGACCAGCCCGGCAAGCTCGTACGCAGAGGGTCTCTGCTCCGGCTCCAGCCTGATTACCCCGGCAACCTCAAGCCCGCACTCACGCGCAAGATAATCGAATGCATCATGCATTGTAACAATGTTCTTGCTCTTGAATTCTTTTGCAGCTTCTACGTATTCCCGGTGCAGCGTTTCAAGCTCCCTGACATAGGCGTCGGCGTTCTTCTTGTAGCTGACTGCATTACCGCTGTCAAGTTTGCCCAGGGCGTTTTGAATGTTTCGAACCTGCACTATCGCGCTGGTGGGACT
>CAYWBA010000568.1:0-1599 GCA_964455955.1 uncultured Planctomycetota bacterium
CAAGTACACCGCAGTGCACGACAGCGAGATATTCGCTCCTGTTGTGGACTACAGCGAAGACTACCCGAACGCAAGGGGCGAGCCTATCGCTTACGTGAGTTACGAGGAGTTGCGAAGCGGCCGTATAACAATTGAGGGGCGCCAGGTCGAAACCGCGAGCCTCTCAAGCTACCCGAAGGCGCGGAAGATTGCAGAAACGCTGAAAAGCTGGATAAAGAAAGGCCGTTTCGAGCTGGGGAAACCAGTGCAGCTCCTCCCGTCAGCCAACTCAGACATAGAGTTTAAGCATCTCAAGTACAGGCCGCCTGGAGACTAACAGACCGGGGCAAAGATGTCCCGGGAACAGGGTAGATACTATGATAGTAGCGAAGTTCGGCGGAAGCTCCATAAGCACCACAAAAAAGGTCTTGTGTGCGGTCGAGATAGTCAGGTCACAGTTGAAAAAGAAACCTGTTGTCGTAGTCTCGGCGCACGGCGGGACGACAGACAACCTCAGAAAATGCGCCCTGGAAGCAAAGGATGGCGATGTTTCAACCGAAACAGTAACGGAGTATCATTTCAAACTCGCGGATGAGCTTCAGATTGAACGCAAGCTAATCGAGCCTCTTCTCTTCAGGCTTGAGGCAATGCTTCACGGAATAACTCTTCTTAAAGAACTCACCCCGAGGACTATGGATTCCATCATGTCCTTTGGCGAGCGGCTTTCATGCAGGATTTTCGCCGCCGCGCTTGCCGCAAACGGGGTGGCTGCGATTCCACTCAACTCTTACGATATAGGTTTTCTGACCGACTCCAACCACGGGTCTGCCAAACCGCTCTTGCCTGATATTGAAGCCGAGATAGCGAAGAACCTCGCGCGTTATGCGCAGACGCCAGTCATAACCGGTTTTATTGGAAAGGACAAGAAAGGTGAAATAACAACAATCGGCCGCAGCGGCTCCGACTACACCGCATCGATTATTGGCTCGGCCATAGACGCAGAGAAGATTCAAATATGGACTGATGTAGATGGTATTATGACAGCCGACCCTTCCCTGGACCCCTCCGCCTGCAGCGTGGCGGAGATGTCTTTTGATGAGGCAAGCGAGCTTGCATACTTTGGTGCGGAAGTGTTGCACCCCTCTACCTTGATACCGGCTATCAGCAAGAACATACCTGTCTGCGTTTCCAACACCCTCAAGCCAGACAAGGGCGGAACAGTGATATATCCTGGGAGCAAGCTTAGCGGACGGATTGCAAAGTCTGTGGTCTATAAGGAAGATATCTGCCTGCTCACCCTTCTCTCGCACAGGCTGCTTTCGGTAACTTCTGTTTTGTCCTCTGCACTTGAGATACTGACTGCGCATGACATACACACCATCATGGCGGTTACAAGCGAAGCATCGATATCGATAATCACCGACCATTCGTACAAGGACAAGGACCTCAGTCCTGTGATGGCCGAACTTGAGAGGATTGCAGAGGTGTCGCTTGAGAGAGATAAGGCGATAATCTGCGTTGTGGGCGAGGAGCTCAAGGGTAAGGCGAACGTCCTCGGCGAAATATTCAGCGCGGTTGCAAAGGAAGGAATAAACGCGCGCATGGTGAGTCAGAGCGCCT
>CAYWBA010000569.1:0-1591 GCA_964455955.1 uncultured Planctomycetota bacterium
CGTACGAGTTCTCCGTCCTGCCCGCCGACATCCTCGGCCAGGTCTACGAGCAGTTCCTCGGCAAGGTAATCCACCTGTCCCGCGGCGGTCACCGCGTCAAAGTCGAGGACAAGCCGGAGGTCAAGAAAGCAGGCGGCGTTTACTATACCCCCACCTACATTGTTGATTACATTGTCAAGAATACAGTCGGCAAACTGCTTGAGGGGAAAACTCCCCGGCAGGCAGGCAAACTCAAAATCCTCGACCCTGCCTGCGGCTCCGGCTCGTTCCTCATAGGCGCATACCAGTACCTTCTCGACTGGCACCTCAAGTATTACATAGAACACGAACCCAAGAAACACACCAAGGGCCGCAACCCCAAACTCTACCAGGCCGGATTCCAAAGCCCCGCCGTTCACGGGTCCGAATTCCAAAGCCGCGGGGTTCATCCCCGCGGATATTCCGGCGACTGGCGCCTCACCACAGCCGAACGCAAACGCATACTCCTCAATAACATCTACGGCGTTGATATTGACACGCAGGCGGTCGAGGTAACCAAGCTCTCGCTGCTCCTCAAAGTGCTTGAAGGCGAGAACAAAGAAACGGTTACAAGAAACCTCAGGTTCTGGCATGAGCGCGCACTGCCCGACCTCTCAAGCAATATAAAATGTGGAAACTCCCTTATCGGCAACGACTTCTACAAAGACAAACAAATACCCCTCTTCGATGATGAAGAACGCTATCGCATTAACGCTTTCGACTGGGAAGATGAATTTCCTGAAATCTTCAGCGGTCGCAATCCCGGCTTCGACGCCGTCATCGGAAATCCGCCGTACGGGGCACAATTTGCTGAAATGGAGAAGCATTACTTGAAGGATGTTTACAACACCTTTGTCTGGCGTGGGGAAAGCTACTTGGTCTTTGCTGAAAAGGCTATTGAGCTCCTGAGGTTAGGCGGTGAATTCGGCTATATTATTCCGGATACATATCTAAATTTGGGGTTTACTCAACCACTTCGAACCCATCTTCTGCAGAATACCAAACTGCACGAGATTGTATCATTGCCTTCAAGAGTATTTAGCGGAACAACCGTTGACACAACGCTGGCTTTCGCTCAGAGAGTCACCAATTCGCCGACGTACCAAGAAGCCCAGGTATTGGTAAAAGCTTTCAACAAAAAAGTCAGCATAACCTCAATTGCTGGAGCCAATTGGGAGTTTTCTGTCTCAACTGGTAGGTGGCATCACTTGAAAGCTTTCAACGTCAGAAGTAATGAGACAGAAACAGAACTTATTCTGAAAATACAGGACGGATGCAGACCAATTTCGGGTGTGGCAGAGATGTTTTATGGCATCAAGGTTTACCAAGTCGGCAAAGGTAAGCCACCCCAGACTGAAGAGATACGGAATAGAAAACCTTTTACGTCCAGCAAGAAAGAAAATCGTTCATTTCTGCCCTTTTTTGATGGCAAACACATTGGACGTTACTGTCTCTCTTGGGGCCGAAACAACTGGGTAAACTACTGGCCTTGGCTTGCAGAACCTCGGAAACCGGAGAAATTTGAAGGTGAAAAGATATTGATACGCAAAATTGTTGGAAAAACGCTTATTGA
>CAYWBA010000570.1:0-1576 GCA_964455955.1 uncultured Planctomycetota bacterium
TCGGCTTTCAAAAGGATGATTGGTCTTGCTTATTTGCGAAACTGCCCTAAAAACAGCAAAAAATTTACAAATCGGCCCTTTGAGGAAAAACCAGTTGCGGCAGCGAGCGACAAGGACATCCTGCCGCAACACAAGCTCTCAAAAGTACTTAGCACAAGGCGTGAAACCGGTACGGAGACGCAAGTGGGAAAGAAGACCAATGAAAATTTGTAAATTTCGCACATTTGTGACTACCAGGAACTCGACAGGCGAAAAGAGAGCGGTACTGGAGTATTGCTTAAGTTACAGAGCGGAAAGGATTTGGATAATGTCTTGCGGCGCTGGCAGGGCGGAGGTCTTACTCGCGTTCCCCGAGCTTGATTTTGATTTCCAACTCTTCTTTCTTTCGCAAGACACGGAAGGTCAGCTCATCACCGACCGCCGAAGCGCTGATAATCTTGCGAAGAGTTACATCGCTGTTCAGCTCTTTTTCGCCGACGCGCACGAGGATGTCCCAGGTCTTGAGGCCGCCTCTCATAGCAGGGCTGTTCGGCACAACCTGCAGTATTATGAGGCCCTTACCGGTGATCTGCGTCTTTTCAGTCGGTTTGAGCTCGCGTATCCGGACCCCGAGCCAGGGCTGCTTCTTGTTGTAAATTATGCGGTCGCAAACCTGCTTGACTGTATTAATAGGCAGGGCGAAGTTAATGCCCTGGCTGAGCGCGGGGTCGTAAAGGTCGGCCTTCAGCGAGGGCCGGATAATGGCGCGCTTGACCCTGTCTTTTGGCACACGAGGCTGCCGGGGCGATTCGGTTTTATCATTATCTTTCTTTACAAGCTTCTCGGCCAGCTCAGCCATCTTGCGCTGCAGGGCGTCAACAAGCTCTTCCACCCTTCGGAACGATGGGGTCTTTATGAAAGCGGGCGCAACCATCCCTACTATCTTGCCTTCGGAATTCGCGACAAGGCCGCCGGGGTCGGAATGGGAAACAGGGTTGGAAAGCTGTATCATGCCAGTGTAGTACATGCTGGGCGAGGCCAGGACGCGGTCAAGCCCGCTCACGCTGCCGTAAACGACAGAGTGCTTCATGCCGCTGGGGCAGCCGACAACCACAACCAGAGAGCCTACTTCCAAATCGTCCGAATCTCCAAACTCAGCAGGTGTAAGCTCAATGCCCTTCGTGCTTCTAACCTTTATGATGCCGACACTGTGGCTGTCATCGACACCCACAAGTTCTGCAGAGCTGCGCTGACCGTCAATTGTCTCTACGTAGATACGCGAGGCGCCGCTTATACCCTTGGCGATGGTAGCGATATGGCCTTCCTTTGTAACAACGATACCGGAAAACTCCGTGGTCGAGGTCTGTTCCAAACGTATGTTGCCGAGTTGATTCATGGAAGTCTTATACACTTTAATGGCAACTACCGAAGGCCGGACCTTCCGCACTATCTTCAGGTACGCTTCCTCTATGTCCTTGAGTTCCTGGGCACCTACAACACCACAGGCCAAAACAACTGCTGCAATTACCAGAAGAATCCGGCGCATTTGACAAACCCCTTAGAAATCAAATATGCGGCTCGAATCAACACTGAGTTC
>CAYWBA010000571.1:0-1575 GCA_964455955.1 uncultured Planctomycetota bacterium
TGAGAACAGTAATACGTATTTCAGAAGAAGACGCAGCCTGGCCTACGCAATGTCACGGTACATTTTCTACTTCCTGCAGGAAAAGAAGCTTCTTCGCAAGTGGTATGCCAGGTACCGCGAAAACTACGAGAACGACAGGAACGGGCTGAAAACACTTGAGGAAATATATGGCAAGAACGTAGAAGAATTTGAGAAAGACTGGCTCGAGTTCCTTAAGCCGCTTGAATATAAAGGGGGAACACCCGGGTGGGGCAGGCCGGACGCACCCTACCTGGGAGTCAGGCTCCAAGACACTAAAGAAGGCCTGAAGATTGCCGAAGTGGTTAAGGACAGCCCGGCGCAGCAGGCCGGCCTCCGGCAGGGGGATATAATTCTGAAAATTGATGAGAATAAAATCGAGACTCTTTCAGACCTGAGAGGTACAATGACAAAGCACAAGGCTGGCGACGAGGTGAAACTGCTCATTAAGCGCGCTGGCGAAGAGAAAGAAACAGTACTCAAGCTTGGCAAAAGATCTTAGTTCTCTTGGAAAGGAGGTAGCAAGTTGAAGCGTTTATTCATGGTTATGTTGCTAACGGTATTTATGGCACTTGCGACAGCCGCGTTCGCCGACACTATCAGGACGAAGAATGGCAAGGAGCTCAAAGGCACGGTTATCGAGCAGACTGACGAATATGTCCGGCTGCGCACCGGGTATGGTGACCTGACAATTCCCCGCTCGGATATCGAATCTATCAAGATAAGCTCTTGCGTAGTCCGCCTGAAAGATGGGCGTACATTTGAAGGAATCATAATCGAGGAGGATACGAAAAAGATTGTCCTGCGCACCAAGTACGGCGAGCTCGTATTCCCGCGCAAAGATATTGAAAAGATTGAAAGGGGGGAAAGCCTCCTCCCGGGCAAGGTTAAGAAGCCTGTGGGAAAAACGCCCGAGCCTCCTGCGCCACCCGCGAAGAAGCTTACGCCTCAAGAAAGGCAGGCACTTCATCAGAAAGCCATTAAGCTTTTGCAGGAAAGAAAGCTCGAAGAATCGATTGATGTCTACAAGGAAATTCTTGCCAGCATTCCTGACGACATGCTTGCGTGGTATAACCTTGCATGCGCCTATTCACTCAACAACGACATACAGGAAGCGATTGACGCCCTTGAGAAGTCAATCGAGTACGGATACAGCGATTTTGCGCACATGGAGAGGGATACAGACCTTGATAATATCCGCAACGAGTCGGGCTACAAGTCGCTGCTTGCCCGGAAGGATGAAATCCTCAAACACGGGGCGCAGAAGAGGGTTGCAGCACTCAAGAAAAAGTACGGCGATGACTACATTGTCGAAACTGACGAAGAGCGCAAGATAATATACGCGACAAACCAGTCCCGCGTAGCACTCGAGGAGATGAAGAAATTTCTCAATGCTTACGCCGATGCCCAGTGGAGGACACTTTTCCCCAACAAACCTACTTATTACATAACAGTTCTCTGCCCCAGCGATGAGGACTTCAACAGGATAATAGGCGGCAGGCGCGGGGTCGGCGGCTTCTACAACCACCAGGGGAAAACCCTCGTATGCAGAGGCAT
>CAYWBA010000572.1:0-1571 GCA_964455955.1 uncultured Planctomycetota bacterium
GGTTTTCCGTGTGGCCGCGCCCCGCCTCGTGTCCGTGTCCAGCCCTGGAGTGGATTACCGTGACGCCTTCGGATGTATCCACTATCTTCAGTTGCGGGTAGGTTTTCTTGATTCGGTCACTTATGAAGCTTTCAAGCCCCAGGCCGTTTACCAGCAGGAGGTCGGCTGCTGCTATCTTCTTCATATCGCCCGGGGTCATGGAGTAGTGGTGAGGCCCTACGTTCGGCGGCAGAAGAATGTCAAGCTGAACGCCTGCGGTCTCGCCGACAACGTTCCTGGCGAATACATACATCGGCAGGAAAGAGGCGACAACCCTAATGCCGCCATCCTCAACATCTCTGGTGCCAGAAGGGCAGCCTGCCATCATCAAAGCCACAAGCAGCAGGAAGGTTGCAGCTCTAAACATCGTTGCTCCCCGAAAGAGTAAGCGAAGTATACAGGATATGTTGCGGTGTTTCAAGATGCATACCTCTTTTCCGCCCGGAACAGATGTGCAAAATTTACAAATTTTTGTGCCGGCACAATGACTCTTACGCATCCCCATATTGCGTGTTTTTTCACGCAACTCCCGGCGTGACAACGGGTTGCGATTAACGCAAAATGAGATGAATTGTCGTAAGTGATGAAATTGCGCAAAAGTGATTTGTAAATTTTTTGCAGTTGCTATAGAATCGCCGCAAGGTGGGGAGCAGCCGCGACTTACACAGAGCGACCGCACAGCATCAGAGGGGGTGTTTTTACATAACATCTTGTCACGCTGGGAGTTATATTATTTTTCACCACAGAGGCGCGGAGGCGGGCTTTGCCCGCAGCTCTACTGTTCTCCTGTTCTACTGCTCTTTTTCCACTCATTACTGGTTACTCGCTACTGGTTACTCATTACTCGCTACTTATTTATACAACACCTGAGCCGCCGGAATATTCCAGAAATCTTGAAAATCAGGCAAGAAAAATCACTTCCCCAGAGCCTGGATTCCCAAGATGGGGTTTAGTTCCACCGCTTACCTCTGCCCTCCCGTGCCCAGTCGAGAGTTTTTCCTTGCCAACCGGTGCTACCGGTTCTTTTCGTACCACTGCTTCCACTTGGCGTAGTCAGTACCGAAGTCCTGGTTGGTTATCTTCTTTAGCGCAACTTTGGCGGAAATACGGACCCACTCATTATTATCCTTCAAAGCCTCGATAAGGGGTTCAACCGCCCTATGGTCTCTTATCCACCCCAGAGCTTTTGCGGCAGATGAGCGGACATACTCATCTTTGTTTTTCAGCGCCCCGGCAAGGGGTTCAACCGCTCTCGTGTCGCCAATTCTCCCCAGTGCGTGCGCGGCACTGCGGGCGACGTCCCACACATTATCCTTCAACGCTATTATCAGAGCCTCAACCGCTCTCTTGTCCTGCATTCTTCCCAGTGCGTCTGCTGCAAGGCGGCGAACCCACTCATCTTCATCTTTTAATGTCTCAATCAGGGGCTCCACCGCCTTATCATCCCGTATTTTACTAAATGCCCATGCGGCACTCCGACGGACAAGCGCTTCCTTGTCTTCCAAAGCGCCAATAAGATGCTCAACGGCTGC
>CAYWBA010000573.1:0-1568 GCA_964455955.1 uncultured Planctomycetota bacterium
GGCCGACGTATTGACAGACACGCTGGCGGCTGACTCCAAAATGCTCGGCCACCTGGGAGTATGTCGTGACCTTGGGCAGGTTGAGGTAATCCAGGTACTTATATGCCTCCAGAATCGGATTCTTCCTGGCGCAACCATTCAGGTAGGCCTGCCAGTTTCTCTGCGTAGGAGACTTGATATGCTTCAGGGCTTCTGGTTTTCTCCCGAGGCAAAATATTTGGCTCTTTGCGTAACACCTTGTGAAGTAAGGAATAACGTCGCTTGCCGTGTTAACTGTTTTGGTGCGCTGTGTGTTACGACTGGGGAGAAATTCAGGTTTCTCGAACTTTTGAGTGCCCACAATTTTACACCAAACCCTGAATCCGAGAGCGTTCACGGTTTTCCTATAACCTACCGCTGCCAAAGGGTTTTGCGCATGTCAGGCGAAGGTGCAAAATTCTCTGGTTTAGGCGAGAGAGTCCGGGATGCGGAAGCAACCATACGGTTACGAGCGGCAGTCCGGAAAAACGCATCAAAACTCTCTGACTCTCTGTTCAACAACCCCCTCAAATTTAACGCATCCGCGCGCACCGCAGCCTGAAAGCATTACGAACCACGGCAAGAAAGCTCTTGGCCTCTTCACTTGGTCGCTAATTTCAGGGGCGGAAAAGGTTGCGATGTGACCTGCACATGGGTATTATTAGCATAAGGTTGCAAGCATTGGGGCTATTACGGCACCCAAGCTGGATTGGTGGTATTGGGCGGATCGGCCTAAACATTGTTAGATGCACAGAAAAAAAAGGAGATATGATAATGAGGCCCCAGAGTTTCGACATTCAAGGCCTTTTTGGCCGCAAGGACACAGTCAATATAGACTTAGAAAGCAAGGTCAAGATTATCTATGGGATTAATGGTTCAGGAAAAACCACTATTCTCAAGCTCCTTGACGCTATCTTAACCGGACGCCTCTTTGAAATTCGCAATGTGAACTTTAGATCCCTTACACTTCACTTGGAGGATGGCAAATCCATCAAGGTCACAAGGACCGAGAGTCCATCGTTGAGACGGACAAAGCAAGCCCCATTCTTTACTTTGAAGCTTGAACTCCTTTCTGCATCGGGAAAAACCGAACAAAGCTCACCCATGGATGACGAAGTTGAGCTAACCGACAGATTTTCCAGGCTGGAAGTAATTGAGCACGAGATTCCAGAGCTTAATCGCGTTGGGCGACGCGAATGGATTGATGTCACTTCTGGAGATATCCTGACTCTAAACGATGTCATTGGCAAGTACTCTAATCGACTTCCGTGGCTTCAGCCCTCCACAGAGATCGGCTGGTACCGAAAACTGGTTCAGGACTTTTCCGTCAAGTTTATTCAAACACAACGTTTGATAACCATGAAGGCCGATAGCGAATCGTATTCTTCCAGAAGGGCAGTTCGCTACCAGAACACAATCATCGAGTATTCTGAACGACTGCGCGAGTTGATCAAGGATAAGTTGAGTGATTCCATGCGAATGGCGCAATCTCTTGATAGTAGCTACCCAAGACGACTGCTGCAGGAACCGGGGGCAAGACTCAACGACAA
>CAYWBA010000574.1:0-1563 GCA_964455955.1 uncultured Planctomycetota bacterium
GCTGCGTCCGGTTGACTTCGCAACAGATGGCATCTTCATGTGTGGGCTGGCGCACTCCCCCAAGTCCATAAGCGAGACCATCTCGCAGGCGAATGCCGCTGCCGGGAGAGCTGTTACCATTCTTTCCAAGAAACAGCTCCTGGCCGACGGCATTGTCGCGGGCAGGATTGAAGAACTGTGCTCCGGCTGCAAGCTGTGCATCGGTTTGTGTCCTTATGATGCGATAAACTACAACGAAGAGAAGAATATCACGGAGGTGAACGAGGTGCTTTGCAAGGGCTGCGGCATGTGTGTCGGTGCCTGCCCGTCAGGTGCAGCTTATGTGAAAGGCTTCAAAGACAACCAGATTGCAAGCCAGATTGAAGCCATTTTGAGATAGCTGAACAGGAGGAGGATCCCGGTGGCTGACAAGGATTTCGAGCCGAAAATTATCGGTTTCTTCTGTAACTGGTGTTCCTATGCAGGAACTGACCTCGCGGGTGTCTCACGGCTCCAGTACCCGCCCAATCTGAGAATAGTCAGAATCATGTGTACAGGTAGAATAAGTGATACTCTGATATGCAAGGCACTTGCCACCGGTGCGGATGGCGTGCTCGTCTGCGGTTGCCATCCCGGAGAGTGCCATTATGACCGGGGCAACCTGTATGCCCGAAGAAGAGTCATCGGGCTCAAGGTTCTCATGGATGCGATAGGATTGGACAGCAACAGGCTGCGGCTCGAATGGGTCTCAGCATCTGAGGGCTCCAGGGCTGCGAAGGTGATAGAGAAATTTACCGAGCAAATAAAGCAGCTTGGACCAAGCCCGATGAATGGAGGAAAGAATGGGAATTGAACTGGAGTATGCACCGACGATATGCCCGTATTGTGGGTGCGGCTGCGGTATCTATGCCGTCATTAAGGAAGGGAAGATAGCAGGGCTTGAACCGTGGAAGGAACATCCTGTAAATGAGGGCGCAAACTGTCCAAAGGGGAAGAACGCTCACAGGTTCCTTTACAGCGAAGAGCGCCTCAAAACACCGCTTATTAGAAATAACGGCAGTTTCAAAGAGGCATCCTGGGATGAGGCACTCAGTCTGATTGCCCGGAAGTTAAAGAATGTTCAACCCGATTCCATGGGTTTTCTCGGCTCGGGGAAAAGCACAAACGAGGCAGGTTACGCACTCCAGAAGTTTGCGCGTATTGTTATGAAGACTAATAACATCGAGTATTGTGCGCGCTTTTGCCATTCAGCGACCGTAGCGGGCCTGCTGCCCACGGTTGGCAGCGGTGTGATGGAAATATCTCAACTGGACATCGAACTTGCCGACTGCATCATCATCGCAGGCGTCAATATTCAGGAAACGTTTCCCATGATTGCACGCAGGGTACTGCGAGCAAAGAGGAAAGGCACCACAGTAATCGTAATAGACCCGCGAAAGAGCGCAACAGCGGCAACGCTGGCTGATATCCACCTCCAGCTTGCACCTGGCACCGATGTGGCTCTCATAAACGCACTGATGCGGATTGTCCTTGATAAGGGTCTGGAAAACGCCCAGTTCATTGCAGAAAGAACAACTGGGATAG
>CAYWBA010000575.1:0-1551 GCA_964455955.1 uncultured Planctomycetota bacterium
GTAGAGCCAATAACCGAGGCGCCCGCCGATGTTGAATATCTTCCGCGAGACTTCAGCGACCTTGCTCGACAGTCACTTGAGGAGTACCTGAAGACAGCAAGAGAGCTCGGCGCAAGCGACCTGCATTTTCCAGTCGGCTCACCTCCGTTTTTGCGGATTAACGGCCAGCTTATGTTTATGAAACATCCTGTCATATCAGACGAGATGGGCTGGGAAAAGATTTCCGGGCTGCTGACCCCCTTGCAGCGACAGAACCTTCTGGCGCGTAAAGACCTCGACTTTGTCTATGACCTTGAAGGTGCCGGGCGGTACCGCGGCAATGTGTATATGCAGCTTCGAGGGATTTCGGCATGTTTCAGGGTGATTTACGGGAAGATCCGCTCGCTGGAGGAGCTCAGGCTGCCGCCTGAGCTTCACAAGCTGACAGAATACTCCAACGGGATAGTGCTTATTACAGGGACTGCGGGATGCGGAAAGTCCACAACCCTTGCCGCACTTGTCGACATAGTGAACCGCGAGCGGAGAGACCACATAATAATGATAGAGGAACCGATTGAGTTCGTGCATGAATCGCTGAACTGCAACGTAACACAGCGCGAGGTTCGAAGACACACGGAGTCTTACCACGTCGCGCTTCGGGCAAGCCTGCGCGAGGACCCGGACGTTATAGTGGTGGGCGAGCTGCGTGACCTGGAAACCATCTCGATGGCAATAACGTCGGCCGAGACCGGGCACCTTGTTTTTGGCACGCTTCATACAAGCAACGCCACGCGAACTGTGGACAGGATACTGGATGTTTTCCCGCCGCGGGAGCAGGAACACATTCGCGCCATGGTATCGGAGTCCCTGCGCGGCGTGATTTCGCAGCAGCTACTGCCTCGTGCTGACGGGGAGGGCAGGGTGCCTGCCATTGAGGTTATGTTCAATATCCCGGCAGTCGCCAATATGATAAGGGAGCACAAGACTTTCCAGCTGCCCTCAGTGATGCAGACCGGCAGGAAGCTGGGGATGAAGCTTATGGACGACTCAATCCAGGAGCTTCTTGGGGCGGGCCTGATAACACGCGAGACGGCCGAGTTTTTCGCAGAAGACCCGTCTCGTTTCAAGGAGAAAGTACAGGACTAAGAAACAAAGTTGGCAGAGAATGACCAGGATAGACAAGTTCCTCAAAGCGGTGAAACAGTACGGCGGGTCCGACCTGCACCTTCTGGCAGATGTGGTTCCCAAGATTCGGATACACGGGAAGCTTCGGCCGCTTGATATGCCGTCGTTTTCGGACAAAGAGTGCTCCAGCATACTGCTTGAGATACTTACCGACGTGCAGCGTGAGCGTTTCCTTCAGAAACAGGACATTGACTTTGCCTATGAGGTTCCCGGCGTAGCCCGCTTCAGGGTGAATTTCTTCATGCAACGACTCGGCATAGGCGGGGTTTTCAGGCTTATTCCTACCGAGATCAAGTCTCTTGAGGAACTGGATATACCTACTGTGGTCGAGCGGTTCGCGCACATGCGAAGCGGCCTTATCCTTGTAACCGGCCCTACGGGAAGCGG
>CAYWBA010000576.1:0-1543 GCA_964455955.1 uncultured Planctomycetota bacterium
AACGAAAGGCTCGGCATATACCTTACAAACACGCTTGAAGCTGCCGAGAAGATTGCAGGCAAGCAGTTCTACCTCATCGAGCGCAAGGTGGTTGACGAAGCCAACGCAGCTTCCGAAATCAAGCGCGACCTGCCAATTATGGTGATACTGGGCAATCCGCCTTACTCCGGGCATTCTGCAAACCGAAGCGAGTGGACGGAAGTTATCCCGCCAGGCGAATCATACTGGGTGACGACTAAAAAGGGCAGAAAGCGCATGAAGGCGGGCTCGCGCGGCAGGAAGGTAAAACACAAAACCTTTATCGGCCAGTTGATACAGGACTATTACAAGGTTGATGGCAAGCCGCTCGGTGAGAGAAATCCCAAGTGGTTGCAGGACGATTATGTAAAATTTATCCGCTGGGCGCAGTGGCGGATTGAAAAGACAGGTCAAGGCGTTCTCGGATTTATTACAAATCACGGTTATCTTGATAACCCGACTTTTCGTGGGATGCGCCAGCAGTTGATGGAGACCTTCAACGAGATTTATATACTCGACCTGCATGGAAACGCGAAGAAGAAAGAAGTCTGTCCGGACGGTTCTAAAGATGAAAATGTTTTTGATATTCAGCAAGGCGTTGCGATTGGAATATTTGCCAAAGAGGCTGACAATGAAAGTCCCGCGAAGGTCTATCACGCTGACCTGTGGGGTGTGCGGGAAACTCCTGACGGTCTGCGTGGTAAATACGGCTGGCTTCTGGCCCACGATGTTGCTGATACTGAATGGGCACAACTGTCTCCGCAGAGTCCCTTCTATCTGTTTGTGAAGCAGAACGTGAAGCTGTTAGCTGAATACGAGAACGGCTGGAAAATAACAGATGCTGCGCCCATATGCGTGCTTGGCTTCCAAACGCACAGGGATTCCTTCGCATTAGATTTTGAGAGAACGGCTCTGTATCAGCGCATAAGTGAGATGAGAAGTGACGCCGTTAGTGACCATGACTTCAGAAAGAAACATAATCTCTGCGACAGCAAGGGCTGGCCTCTGTCTGATGCTCGCAGAGAGTTGAGAAGAAATAAACACTGGGAGCGTGACCTTATCCAGTGCATGTATCGGCCCTTTGACCGGAGATTCTGCTATTTCAGCACTGTCGCTATTGACCGTCCCCGACGCGAGCTCCAGAAACATGTTGCGGGTAAGGAGAATCTTTGCCTGAATCTTGTTAGGCAAACGAAGGCAAAGCAATGGAGACATGCCCAAGTCTCAAATTGCCCGACTCCTGCAGTGTTTGTTGAACTAAAAGATGGCTCCAGCGTTTTTCCACTCTATGTTTATCCCGACCCTGAGAAGCCGCTCGGTGAAAGAGTAGAAGTTTGGCCAAGGGGGAAAGATGGGCGGATACCCAACCTTGACAAGAAATTTGTGGCCGAACTCGAAGACCGGCTAAAGCTGAAGTTTGTATCCGACGGCAGGGGTGATTTGAAAAAGACTTTCGGGCCGGAGGATATTTTTGATTATATCTATGCAGTTTTTCACTCACCGACTTATAGAGAAAGATATAAAG
>CAYWBA010000577.1:0-1531 GCA_964455955.1 uncultured Planctomycetota bacterium
TAAGCACCTGCACCCCTCTATCGCCTCGATTCTTGAAGAGACATACGGCGTTATCCTCTACCAGGAGCAGGTAATGCAGATTGCCAGCGTTCTGTCGGGATTCACCATGAACGAAGCGGACTCGTTGCGCAAGGCGATGGGCAAGAAAAAACGCGAGATAATGGATGAGTTCCGCGACAAGTTCATTTCCCAAGCGGTTGAGCGCGGCGTGGACAAAGGTAGTGCAACTGAAATCTTCGGGCATATTGAGGAATTTGCCGGGTACGGTTTTAACAAGTCTCACTCGACTGCATATGCCATGATTTCCTACCAGACCGCCTATCTCAAGGCGAACTACCCTGTCCAGTTCATGGCGGCTCTGCTGACAAACGAGGCAGGCAGTCACGATAAGATTGCGGAGTACATCGCAGAGTGCGAGCGCATGAAGATAAAAATCTTGCCGCCAGACGTGAACAAGAGCTTCAAGCACTTTATAGTGGAGGCGGATAATATCCGGTACGGGCTTGGGGCTGTGAAAAACGTTGGCTCCAAAGGTATTCAGTCAATTGTTACCACAAGGAAGGCTGGCGGGCCTTTCAGGACAATCTTCGATTTCTGCGAGCGCGTAGACCTGCGCGACTGTAACAAGCAGCAGATTGAAAGTCTGATGAAGTGCGGCGCCTTTGACTCCCTTGGGGCGAAGCGCGCCCAGCTACTCGCCGCGCTCGATGAAGCAATGGATTCAGGAGCGCAGGCCCAGCGTGACGCCAAGGTGGGCCAGAAAACATTCTTCGCAGCCTTTGACGAAAGTTCGCCCAGAAAGCCAGTCGAGCTGCCTGACGTGGAAGAATGGCCGGAATCTAAACTGCTTGCCTATGAAAAGGAAATGCTTGGCACCTACCTTTCCAGCCACCCTCTCGCAAAGCACAGGTTGCTGCTTGAGGGCTATTCGACCGCAAACACCACTACCCTGCCGCAGATTGCAGATAGAAGGAACGTTACCATGGGGGCCCTGCTCTCAAAAGTCCTTGTCAAGATAAGCAAACGTGGAAACAAGTTTATCTCTATGGTCCTTGAGGACCTTCATGGCAACTGCAACGGCGTGGTTCTTGGAAAGGATGTCGGGCGCTTTGAGAAAGTGCTCAAACCCGATACAGTTGTTTTCTTGCAGGGAACTGTGGATACAGTGCGTGACCGGCCTTCTGTGAAGGTTAGAAATGTTATCTCGCTTAAGGAAGCTTCCGCCTTGCTTCCTACTTGCCTCTTTGTTCATGTCCCGGAAGGCGGCACAGAAGAGGAACAGATCAGGAAGCTCAGGAGGGTCCTCGAAAAACATCCCGGTTCCTCAAGGGTCGTAGTGACAGTTTCGGCTGGTGATGGCGGAAAGGTCAAAGTCAAACTTCCCCGCACAGTTGCCGTTACCGTCGGCGGGAAGCTTATTCCTCAGGTAGAAGCCCTGTTTGGACCCGGACACGCAACATACTCTGCCCTCGGTATGAGCAGCTCCTAAACGGACCATCGGCGCCAAAAACTGGAAGAATTGCTTTGACCC
>CAYWBA010000578.1:0-1509 GCA_964455955.1 uncultured Planctomycetota bacterium
AGCACTTTGCCTTGTTGCCGGGTTCAACCCGGTGGCTGCGCCACCTCCGTGCCTCCGTGGTGAAATTCGCCCCAACTCATTGGCAGATAAGATGTTGCACGTACCCACGCTTCGCGTTTCGACGCAACCTGTATATGTAGCAAGAGGTTGCGTCAATTCCCAATTCACGCTACCCCACTCTTATGTAGCAGAGACCCCCGCGAAATCTGTAAACAGGCGCACCTGTTTTGAATTGCCTGCTATTGTAAGTCCTTATGTCAAAAGCAGGTTACGATATCTACCCCCCGCACAAGCTATTTACAGATGTTTACAGATGGCTTTTACGGCTGGTTGGCACGGTTGGGTGGGGTTGCGTCGGTGCTTGATGCGACTCCAAAGTGCAGAATCGGCTTTCAAAAGGACGATGAGCCTTGCTTATTTGCGAAACTGCCCTGAAAACAGCAAAAAATTTACAAATGGCTTTCCCGTTTTTGGACATCGCGTCGCCGTAACACTCTTTACTAACAAGGAGTTACAATTTCCCTATACCGCCCACCTGGAAGTAAAATTTGTAAATTTCGCACATTTGTTCTCCACGGAAGATGGACATATCGGGAAAGTGCTGAATGGCAAAGTTGATTCTAACGGCGGTGGCGGTATAATAACCTCGTGGCGCAACAACGCAGGGAGGACACCTGAGATGGAGCAGCTTGAAGGTATGAGCAGGGATGAGTTAATCGAGCTTCTCAAGGATGCTGCCAAGAACTGGTTAGCGCACGACGGGACCTGGTTCCAGGCGGCGGAGAAGCACTATGGCATGGATATGGCGATACAGCTTGACACGGAAGCGTGGGAGAGGTTTACCGTTATCGAGGCCAGGCGGATAATGAAACGCCATGGCATAGGGCAGGGCGGGGGCCTTGCAGCGCTTAAGAAGGCTCTGCAATACAGGCTCTACGCCTACATCAACGTGCAGGAGATTGAATAGGTTTCTGAGGCGAAGCTCGTATTCACCATGAGAGACTGCCGGGTCCAGAGCGCGCGTGTACGCAAAAACCTGCCTGATTTCCCGTGCAAGCCGGTGGGGCTGGTTGAGTACGGCAAGTTCGCCAGCACAATTGACCCGCGGATAAGGACGCGGTGTATAAGTTGCCCGCCTGAGCGCACCCGTGATGACTGCTGGTGTATGTGGGAGTTTACCCTTGAGGGGTAACCTGGAGAATAGAAGATGACTGTTCGGGAACTACTGAAGTCCGAGGATATAGTCTTTCCACGGGTCTTCCAGGTCCGGGACTGTTTTTTTCACAATATCTGTAAACTTGGCCATAACGTCCGGCGGCTGCGGCCTGGGCCCGCCGCCTCCTCCCCTGCCGGGAGGAACGGCGGGAATGCCGGGGATATTATCTCCCGTGTCTGTGACTTTAAGCGCGTTGAAGAACTCGACATACTTGTTCGTGTACTCGGTCATCATGTAGTACAGGAACCCCCAGGCGTGGTCGTAGTGGTACGCGGTGAAGCCCCGCTGGCCCA
>CAYWBA010000579.1:0-1505 GCA_964455955.1 uncultured Planctomycetota bacterium
AAGGAAGTACGAATTACAAAGTACTAATTACGAAATAGGAGGGGGTCGTCTAGTCCTGGGATAGGTTGTCAGGTTTAAGTTGGCAACTTATTTAAGGAGAGTACAATGAAGGAAAGGACGGTACTACGGTATAGCATGAGTTTTAAGCAGCAGGTTGTATCGGATATTGAAGAAGGGCGATTCGCAAGCATAGTAGAGGCCCAGAACTTCTATGGCATCCGGGGTATGGATACAGTCAAGCGGTGGCTGCGTCAATATGGACGAAATCATTTATGTGCAAAGGTTGTAAGAGTGGAGAAGCCGAACGAGAAGGATCAGATAAGGGAGTTGAGGCGAAAGATACATGAGCTGACAGAGGCGCTGGGAGACCTGGAGGCGGAGCGGTGGCTGGAGGAGCAGTTCCTGAAGATCGCCTGCAGGAAGATGGGCGAGGACGTTGAAGAGTTTAAAAAAAAAGCGGATATGATGCTGCGCATGGAGCGAGAGAAGAGAGAAAAGTGAGCGTGTCACGAATCTGCAAGGCGGCGAAGATGAGTCGTCAGAATTACTACAAGAGGCGTGCTGTTCGCCAGAGGCGAAGCGTGGACGAAGGTCTGTTGCTTGAGCTTGTTCTGCGGGAGCGTGCGGTCCAGCCGAAGCTTGGTACTCGCAAGCTGATGGTTGTGCTGAAGGAGGAGCTTGAGGATGCGGGCGTAAGTATCGGCAGAGACCGTTTCTTTGCGGTTTTGAGCAAGAACAGGCTTTTGATAGACAGGCGTGCCAGGAGCATTCGTACGACCAAAAGCGGGCACGGATTCGCCTATTACAAGAACCTGCTCAGGGATGTTGTTCTGACGGGTTCGAGGCAGGCGATAGTCAGTGACATTACTTATATCCGGACGGATGAGGGGTTCATGTATCTTGCGCTGGTTATGGACGCTTACAGCCGGGCGATACTGGGATACGATTGCAGTGACAGTCTGGAGGCGCAGGGTGCGCTGCGAGCTTTGTCGCAGGCGTTGAGGGGACTGCCGCGAGACGGGAGCGTCATCCATCATTCGGATCGGGGCATTCAGTACTGCTGCGGCGGGTACGTGGGCAAATTGAAGCGTCACAAGGTTCGCATAAGCATGACCGAGGAGAATCACTGCTATGAGAACGCGCGTGCTGAGAGACTAAATGGGATACTCAAGGGTGAGTACGGGCTTGGCGGGCGGCTGCGGCGGAAGACGGATGCTTTGCGGGCGGTCGCCGAAGCTGTTCGGCTTTACAACTGGCGGCGGCCGCATCAGGCGTTGAATTACCGCCGGCCGATGGAGGTGCATTCGGCCGCGTAAACCCGCCCTCCTTCGCTACGCTCAGTCGGGCAGGTTTACCTCAAGGATAAACAAATATGGGAAATGAAAGTGACAACTTTTAATCAGGACTTGACATAGTAATGTGGGGGGAGAAACGGACGGTTGGAATGGCACGAGAAGCCGCGAAGAGTTTTAAGGAGCTGATAGTCTGGCAGAAGGCACATGCTT
>CAYWBA010000580.1:0-1502 GCA_964455955.1 uncultured Planctomycetota bacterium
CCGATTGCTGCAAGCATTGTCAAGCACCACGGCGTCGCTGTGTACGCCATTCGCGCCGAGGACAACGAAACCTACTATAAGCACATAAACCAGGTACTCGACCACAAGCCTAATATCACAATGGACGACGGCTGCGACCTCGTAAACACAGTCCACGCCAGCCGCACCGAGCTCATCCCCGATGTATGGGCCTCTATGGAAGAAACCACCACCGGCATTATCCGCCTGCGCGCAATGGAAAAAGACGGCGCGCTCAAAATCCCCGTCTTCGCAGTTAACGACGCGGAATCAAAACACTTCTTCGACAACCGATACGGCACCGGCCAGTCAACCTGCGACGGAATTATACGCGCAACAAACGTCCTCTTCGCCGGCCGCCGCATCGTCGCATGCGGCTACGGATGGTGCGGCCGCGGGTTCGCCATGCGCGCAAAAGGACTCGGCGCAAACGTCATCGTCACCGAAATCAACCCCGTCAAAGCGATAGAAGCTGTCATGGACGGCTTCACCGTCATGCCAATTGCGGAAGCTGCCAAAATCGGCGATGTCTTCTGCACCCTCACCGGTAACAAGAACGTCATCCGCAAAGAGCATTTCGAGACCATGAAACACGGCGCTATCGTCTGCAACTCCGGACACTTCAACGTCGAGCTCGACCTCCCCGGCCTTGAAAGCCTCGCTGAATCAATCTCCGACGACGAGCGGCCCCTGGTGAAACGCTACGGCCTCAAAAACGGCAGGACTCTGTTCGTGCTCGCCGACGGCCGGCTCGTTAACCTCGCCTGCGCCGAAGGCCACCCGCCGAGCGTTATGGACATGTCTTTCTCAGTCCAGGCGCTCACCACGGAGTATGCGGTCAAGAATAAGGGAACCTTCCCCGTCGCAGTCAACCCTGTTCCGGCTGACATTGACATGATGATTTCTACTATGAAGCTTGACTCCATGGGCATCGATATAGATACCCTGACCGAAGAACAGCAAAAATACCTCACCTCCTACGACGAGGGAACGTAAATTGCAACCCGCTGGTTTCAACCCGCGGGCCTTCAGCCGCGTTGCCTGCAACGCGGAAGCAAAGACACGGGAAAAACAACCGCAAGCAGCGTCATGCAGGAAAAAAAGATTCTTGAAGAACCTCAAAAAAATTATTGGTACTGATAAAGATGGCCTGAGACGCCTTGGAGTAGACGAAAATTTGACTGCGGCAGGCTGGTTTCTCTTCCTGTTTTCACTTTTCCTCTTCTGGCCGCTTCTTATCTTTGTCCGCAACCGGGAAGCTTACGAGCAATCTAAAATCTCTCTCCTTCAGGGAATTGTCTGGTTGATTTGTATTGTGTCCCTTTCGGTTCTCATTTACCTGGCAGACCATCCGGGTATGGCATGGGTACAAGGCATTGCTGCTTCGCCCCATGCGCCTTCCTTGGCATGGTTCTTGCGCTTTTCGACTTGGGCGCGGGAGGGATTGACTCCTGCGACTGGGCGCAGATGCTTTTGCGCATGTA